>JBDIAP010000090.1:0-16247 GCA_039812485.1 Kineosphaera sp. | reverse complement strand
GCTCCGCTCGGCCATCACCATGCTCGGCGGTGCCGCCCCACACCTCAGTCACGCCGGTGCTCCGGCGCGGCGTCGAGCGCCTCGCGGACGATCCGGTAGGACACCGCCGGCGAATACCCCTTGCGGGCGAGCATCCCCGCCAGCCGACGGGTCTGCACGGTGACGTCCAGGCCATGCAGCGACCGCAGGCGCTTGTCGACGAGCCGGCGTGCCTGCTCCTCCTCGTCGGGGGTCTCGATGTCGGCGAGGGACTCCTGCACGATGTCGTCGTCGACGCCCCGACGGCGCAGCTCGTGAGCCAACGCCCGCCGCGCGAGACCCTTCGTCTCCCGCCGGGTGCGCACGAGGGCCTCGGCATAGGCCCGGTCGTCGACGAGCCCGAGCTCGGCGAACCGGTCGAGCACCCGCCGAGCGACGTCGTCGGCACACGCTCGCGCCCGCAGCTTCTCCTCGAGCTGCGCCCGGCTCCGCGGAGCCATCGCCAACTGGCGTAGCACGATCGCCCGCGCCACCGCCTCCGGATCGGCCTCCCGGTCTGCCGACGGCTCGAGGTCTGCCGACGGCTCGAGGTCGGCCGAGCGACCACCCGGGCGGGGCGGCGGCGGCGCGGAGGCCATCTCCTCCGCACGCGCCAGTGCCGCCCGGGCCTGCTCGAGGCGCTCGTCGTGCACACCTGCAGTCATCATGAGCTACCTGTCGACCCAACGCTCAGAAGGTGACCGGCACCTCGTCCGGGGCGATCTTCTTGCCGTTGAGCGGGCGCTTGCCGCCAGGCGCCGCCTCGGACTCGGCCTCGCCGTCGCCTACGGCCGCGCCGGACTCGGCGTCCTCCGACGTCACCCGGCCGACCCCGAGCTTGGCCTTGATCTTGCGCTCCAGCTCGTCGGTGAGGCCGGGGTTGTCGCGCAGGAACGCGCGCGCGTTCTCCTTGCCCTGGCCCAGCTGGTCGCCGTCGTAGGTGTACCACGACCCCGACTTGCGCACGAAGCCCTGGTCGACGCCCATGTCGATGAGCCCGCCCTCGCGGGAGATGCCCTGCCCGTAGATGATGTCGAACTCGGCCTGCTTGAACGGCGGTGACATCTTGTTCTTCACGACCTTGACCCGCGTGCGGTTGCCGACCGGCTCCGAGCCGTCCTTGAGGGTCTCGATGCGCCGCACGTCGAGACGCACCGAGGCGTAGAACTTCAGCGCCTTGCCACCGGTCGTCGTCTCGGGCGAACCGAACATGACGCCGATCTTCTCGCGGAGCTGGTTGATGAAGATCGCGGTCGTGCCCGAGGTGTTGAGCGCGCCGGTGAGCTTGCGCAGGGCCTGCGACATGAGTCGCGCCTGGAGGCCGACGTGGCTGTCGCCCATCTCACCCTCGATCTCGGCGCGCGGCACGAGGGCCGCGACCGAGTCGACGACGATGATGTCGAGCGCGCCGGAGCGGATCAGCATGTCCGCGATCTCCAGCGCCTGCTCACCGGTGTCGGGCTGGCTGACCAACAGGGCGTCGGTGTCGACGCCGAGCTTCTTGGCATATTCGGGGTCCAACGCGTGCTCGGCGTCGATGAAGGCCGCGATGCCTCCGGCCCGCTGGGCATTGGCCACCGCGTGCAGCGCCACCGTCGTCTTACCCGAGGACTCCGGGCCGTAGATCTCGACGATGCGGCCCCGCGGCAGGCCGCCGATGCCGAGCGCGACATCGAGGGCGATCGAACCCGTGGGGATGATCGCGATCGGCGGACGCACGTCGTCGCCCAGGCGCATCACCGCGCCCTTGCCGTAGCTCTTCTCGATCTGTGCCATGACAGTGTCGAGGGACTTCTGCTTCTGATCGTTCGCAGCCATCTGCGTCGGCTCCTTCTTGTCTCTCGCGGTCGGCCGTCTACCTGCGACCGAGGTCCGGCGCCGCACGGGCTGGACTCTGGTCAGACGTTAGGGGCGAGCACCGACAAGGTTCGCGAGATCGTCCCTGGCCTGTGGACGACCGCGGACTGCGACCCGCACCGGATCACCCCTGTGCACAGCCTAGGCGTACATCTGTTCGAGGTTGGGGAGGGGCGCCCCGACACGCGCGAGGTTTGCGTCGGCAAGGGTGGCGACCGGCCGCCGGGACCGAGAGAATCGAGGGCATGAGCGACGACGCCAGCGTGCCCACACACTCCGAGAACGCCGACGCCGAGAACGCCGAGGCGCAGGTCGACGACCACCCGGTGCCCGACGGCGCCGTCGTCGTGGGAGTCGATGGCTCGCCGGCGTCGAACCGAGCCTTGGCGTGGGCGACCGCGGACGCCACCCGACGCTCCCGGCCGCTGCACCTGCTGTGCGCACGCGAGACCTACATCGGAGCGGCCCATCTCGACAGTTCCGTTGCCTGGACCGACCCGGCCCTCGATGCGCTCGACTCCAGCCTCACCGTCGTCGAGGAGGCGCGCGACTACGTCCGGCAGGTCTCCCCCGAGCTGCGGGTGACGTTCTCCCGACCGTGGGGACGTCCCGCACAGCACCTCGTCATCGCCTCCCATGTCGCCGAGGTCGTCGTCGTGGGCAGTCGCGGTCACGGCCGGCTGGCGTCGGCGGTGCTCGGCACGGTGTCGCTCCAGACCGCGGCCCACGCGCGCTGCCCGGTCATCGTCGTGCGCGAGGGCCAGCCGGAGCACCCGACGGGGTCGCTGAAGATCACCGTCGGCGTCGACGGCTCGCACGACGCCAACGACGCGGTCGAGTTCGCGATGCGCATGGCCGGGCCTGGCGGTGATGTCGACCTCGTCACCGCCTGGTGGCTCGAGATCGTCGAGGGCGCGGTCGTCACGACCGAGGAGTCGCCGCAGTGGCAGGTCGTCCAGAAGCGTCAGCGCGCGGTCATCGAGCGCGCCCTGGGCTCGCTGCGTGAGGAATACCCCCACGTCAACGTCGAGACGCACATCGAGCGCGGCCGCACCGAGGAGGTCATCCTCAAGGCGATCGGCGACTCCGACCTGCTCGTGGTCGGCAGCCGGGGCCGGGGCGGCTTCGCGGGCCTGCTGCTCGGCTCCGTCAGCCAGCACATGCTCACCGCGGCGCCCTGCCCGGTGGCCGTCATGGTGAACCGCCGCGACGAGCGCTGATCGCGTTCAGACCCCGTCGCGACGCTCCACGATGGGGCGGTCGACGCCGAGCCGGCGCTCCGGCGGCACCTGCATCTGCTCGCAGACCGCGAGCCAGACCGTCCGGGGTGGCACCCCCGCCGCCAGGGCTTCCTCGGCGGTGCGCCCGCCGGCATCGGGCAGGGTCTGGTGCGCGGCCAGGGTGCGGGCGTAGGCAGGGGTGAACTCGTCGTCCATGAGCTGCCAGAACTGACTCAGTCGCATCCGGACAGTGAACCACCGGCCCCGCGGCGGCTCCCGGGGGTGGCACCGACCGGCCGCCGCATGACGCTCGAGTTCCTCTCGAACCCTGCATCAGCGCAGCTCACGGCGCTGAGCCGAAGCTTGTCGGTGGTGGGTGGCAGTCTGTGCGCAGACCCGAGGCCGGCGCGCCGAGCCTCTCGCTACCGAAGAGGGGGATGTAGGCATGACCCAGCACGTCGGCACCCGCGCGCCCGCGGACGAGGTGCTGACCCGCTTCTCGCCGGCGACCCGGGCGTGGTTCACCGGGGCTTTCGCCGGGCCCACGAGCGCTCAGGTGCGCGCGTGGGAGGCGATCGCTTCGGGCGAGCACACCCTCGTCGTCGCCCCGACGGGGTCGGGCAAGACACTCTCGGCGTTCCTCTGGGCCCTCGACCGTCTCCACGCCGGGCAGGCCGACGCCGACGGGTCGACGTCCGCAGGTTCGGAGCCTGCGCACACAGATCCGATGCGCGCCTGCCGCGTGCTCTACGTCTCGCCGTTGAAGGCCCTGGCGGTCGACGTCGAACGCAACCTGCGCTCCCCGCTCGTCGGCATCGCCGGTGCCGCGCGGCGCCTCGGGCTGCCGGCGCCGCAGGTGCGCGTCGGGGTGCGCTCCGGCGACACCCCGGCGCAGGAGCGACGCGCGTTCGCCCGGCAGCCGACCGACATCCTCATCACCACGCCGGAGTCGTTGTTCCTGCTGCTCACCTCGGGAGCGCGCGAGGCCCTGCGGGGCGTCGAGACGGTCATCATCGACGAGATCCACGCGGTGGCGGGCACCAAGCGCGGCGCACACCTGGCCGTGAGCCTCGCCCGGCTCGACGCACTGCTCGACCGTCCGGCGCAGCGCATCGGCCTGTCCGCCACGGTGCGCCCCGTCGAGGCGGTCGCCGAGTTCCTCACGGGCGGAGCGCCGGCGCGGGTCGTGCAACCGCCGTCGACGAAGACGTGGGATCTGCAGGTCCAGGTGCCCGTGCCCGATCTCGGTGAGCTCGGCGGCGCACCCGGCCTCGCCGTGGTGCCCGACCCCGACGAGCCGTGGACGCCCGCGGGGGCACCTGATCCGACCCGGGCGGCCTCGATCTGGCCGCACGTCGAGGAGCGGGTGCTCGACCTCGTCACCGGGCACCGCTCGACCCTCGTCTTCGTCAACTCGCGCCGCCTCGCGGAGCGGCTGACGGCGCGCCTCAACGAGTTGTGGCAGGAACGCCTCGAGGAGGCGGACCCAGGCGACCGAGAAGGGTGGGTCGGCGCTCCCCCGCCGCCCGAGGGACGAGCTGGTGCCCCTCCGGCCCAGATCCTCGCCTCGGGCGTGAGCTACGGCGCCCCCGGCGTCATCGCCCGCGCGCACCACGGGTCGGTGAGCAAGGAGGCCCGGGCCGAGATCGAGGACGACCTGAAGTCGGGTCGGCTGCCGGCCGTCGTCGCGACGAGCAGCCTGGAGCTGGGCATCGACATGGGGGCCGTCGACCTGGTCGTTCAGGTCGAGTCGCCGCCCACCGTCTCCAGCGCGCTGCAACGCGTGGGCCGCGCCGGGCACCAGGTGGGCGCGACCTCACGCGGGGTCTTCTTCCCGAAGTTCCGGGGTGATCTCGTGCAGTCCGCGGTCGTCGTCGAGCGCATGCGCTCCGGCGCGATCGAGGAGCTGCACGTGCCGTCGAACCCCCTCGACGTGCTCGCCCAACAGGTGGTCGCCATGTGCGCCCAGGACGACTGGAGCGTGCCCGACCTGCTCGCCCTGCTGCACCGCACCGCGCCGTACCGGCACCTGAGCCGCAGTGTCCTGGAGTCGGTGCTCGACATGCTCGCCGGGCGCTATCCGAGCGAGGACTTCGCCGAGCTGCGGCCGCGCATCGTGTGGGACCGCGCGAGCGATGTGCTGACCGGCCGTCCGGGAGCCCTGCGGCTCGCCGTGACGAGCGGTGGCACCATCCCCGACCGCGGGCTCTTCGGGGTGTTCCTCGCCGGCGCCGAGGGCTCCGGTCGACGCGTCGGCGAGCTCGACGAGGAGATGGTCTACGAGTCGCGCGTCGGCGACGTCTTCACGCTCGGCACGTCGTCGTGGCGCATCGAGGACATCACCTACGACCGGGTGCTCGTCACCCCGGCGCCCGGGGCCGCCGGACGTCTGCCCTTCTGGAAGGGCGACGGCATCGGGCGCGGCAGCGAGCTGGGCGCGGCGGTCGGCGGGTTCGTGCGCGAGGTGTCGCGCGCCGCACCGGAGGCGGCCCGCGAGCGGCTCGCCTCAGCGGGTCTCGACGAGTGGGCCACCGACAACCTGCTGGCCTACCTCGGCGAGCAAGTGGAGGCGACGGGGCGGGTGCCCGACGACCGGCACCTCGTGCTCGAACGCTTCCGCGACGAGCTCGGCGACTGGCGCATCGTGCTGCACTCCCCCTACGGCGCCCAGGTGCACGCGCCGTGGGCGCTGTGCATCGGGGCGCGGCTGCGGGATCGGCTCGGCGTCGACGCCCAGGTCATGCACGGCGACGACGGCATCGTCGTCAGTCTCCCGGACATCGACACCGAACAGGCCGACGAGCAGCGCTGGGCGGCGAGCATCGCCGAGGCGGTGCTGGTGCCCGCCGACGAGGTCACGCAACTCGTGACGTCGCAGATCAGCGGCTCGGCGCTGTTCGCGTCGCGGTTCCGCGAATGCGCGACGCGGGCGCTGCTCATGCCCAGGCGGGATCCGGGCCGCCGCCAGGCCCTGTGGCAGCAGCGGCAGCGCGCGTCCCACCTGCTTCAGGTCGCCTCTCGATTCCCCGAGTTCCCGATCGTGCTCGAGGCCGTGCGCGAGTGTGTGCAGGACGTCTTCGACGTGCCGGGGTTGCGGGGGTTGCTCGCCGACATCGAGTCGGGGCGGGTGCAGCTGCACCACGTCCAGACCCCTTCCGCATCGCCGTTCGCCCGCAGCCTCATGTTCGGCTATGTCGCCCAGTTCCTCTACGAGGCCGACTCGCCGCTGGCCGAGCGGCGTGCCGCGGCGCTCGCGCTCGATCCCGGGCTGCTGGCCGAGCTGCTCGGCACCGACGCCGCGCTCGTGCGCGAGCTGCTCGACCCGCAGGCGGTGCTCGACGTCGAGGCCCAGCTGCAACACCTGACCCCGGAGCGCCGCTGTCGGCACGCCGAGGACGTCGCGGATCTGCTGCGCAGGCTCGGCCCGCTGAGCACCGCCGAGATCGTCGAACGCACCCGCGAGGAGTCCGCCGCGCACGTGCCGGACTGGCTCGCCGACCTGGAGCGATCGCGGCGGATCATCGCCGTGCGTGTCGCCGGCGCTGCCGTGTGGACGGGCATCGAGGACGCGGGGCTGCTGCGCGATGCGCTCGGGGTCGCGCTGCCGGTCGGCATCCCGGAGGCGTTCCTCGAGGTGCGCGAGCACGCGGTCGCGGCGCTGCTCGCGCGGTATGCCGCGACCCGGGGCCCGTTCACGGCGAGCGAGGCGGCTCGCCGCTTCGGTCTGGCACCCGACGTGGCGCGGGTGGTGCTCGGTCAGCTCGTCGCCGACGGCCGGCTCGTCGAGGGCCCGTTGCGGCCGGTCGAGCTGCGGACCTCGACCGACGATCGCGATCGCGGCGACGACCTGTGCGATGCGCAGGTGCTGCGGCGGCTCAAACGGCGCTCGCTGGCCGGCCTGCGGGCCGAACTCGAGCCCGTGCCGCCGCGCGACCTCGCCCGGTTCCTCCCCGGCTGGCAGTCGGTGCCCGGTCGGCTGCGCGGCTTCGAGGGCCTCCTGCAGGCCGTCGAGCAGCTGGCCGGCGCCCGCGTGCCGGCCAGCGCACTGGAGTCGCTCGTCCTGCCCGCGCGCGTCACCGACTACACCCCTCAGCTCCTCGACGAGGCGCTGAGCAGCGGCGAGGTGTGTTGGCAGGCCCATGGCACGATCCCCGGGGGTGACCTGTGGGTGTCCCTGCACCCCGCGGCGACGGCCGAGCTCACCCTGGCGCCGGTCGACCCCGAGGTCGCCGGGATGCCCGCCCACGCGGGAGCGACGGCTCCCGTCGAGGCAGAGGCGAGGGTCCCCGGGGACGCAGGAGCGACGGCTCCCGGGGACGCAGGAGCGAGGGCTCCCGAGGACACAGCCCCCATCGCGCCCGGAGCACGCGTCGTCGGCGCCCAAGCGGCGGTGCTGGAGCTGCTGCGCGACGGCGCGGGCTACTTCGCCGACGCGCTCGAACGGCGGCTGCGCGAGGTCGTCCCCGGCGACGCGGCGTCCATCGAGACGGTGCTGTGGGACCTGGCGGCGGGAGGCTACGTGACGACCGACAGCTTCGCCGCCGTGCGCGCCCGCATCGGCTCGGCCGGGGCGCATCGCCGCCGCCAGCCGCCTGCGCGGGCGCGCCGATTCGGTTCACGGATGGGCACCGGCCTCGGCTCCCTGGGCTCCCTCGGCTCCGGCCTGCAGGGTGGAGCCTCGACGCTGTCCCACGCCCTTGCGACCGCGGGTTCCGCGGGCGCCGCGACGGGCCGGGCTGCGGCGCCCCGGGGCACAACCGGCCGGACCGGCGCGACGGCGGGGCGCTGGAGCCTGCTGCCGCGCGCGACCGACGACGTGACGACCCGCGCGGTGGCTGCCGCCGAGTTGCTGCTGCTGCGCCACGGGGTCGTCACCCGTGGTGCGGCGTCCGCCGAGGGCGTCGACGGCGGGTTCACCGCGGCCTACCGGGTCCTGTCCCGCGCCGAAGAGGCGGGCCGAGTGCGGCGCGGCTACCTCGTAGAGGGTTTGGGCGCCGCCCAGTTCGCGCCGCCCGCGGCGATCGATCAGCTGCGCGCACAGGGGTCGCGCTCCGCCGAAGACGGCGAGCCCGACACCCTCGTGCTGGCGGCGACCGATCCGGCCAACCCCTACGGCGCGGCCCTCCCGTGGCCGCCGACCCGCTCCGAGACGCACTCCGGTGCGCAGACCTGCGCCGGCGACGACACCACCCGAGGCGCGACCGATGGCTCGTCGGGGGCCCGCGGCGCACTCACACCCGGCGGAGCGGAGGGCGGTCATCGCCCCGGTCGCAAGGCCGGGGCGCTCGTCGTCATCCGGGACGGGGCGTTGCTGCTCTACCTGGAACGCGGGGGCCGCACGCTGCTGACCTGGAGCGATGACCCGCAGGAGCTGGCGGCCGCGGCACGCGCCCTCGCGACCGCGGTGCATCGCGGAGCGCTCGGACGACTCACGGTGAGCCGGGCCGACGGCGATCGTCTGCTGGGATCGTCACACCCACTCGTGACCGCCCTCGCCGACGCCGGGTTCCACACGACGCCACAGGGGCTGCGTCTGCGTCGCTGATCCGCTGCCGCCGCATCGTTCGGCACCCCGCCGCAATCGTTCGGCACCTCGGGGCCGGCCGCGACGACCGCGCGCCGCGCCCGAGACCACGCGCCGCGCCCACGCCGCCCGGACGCGGATCGCTTCGGGGTCGTGACAGCGCGGAAACCAGGTGCGCCTCGCAGGGAGTCCAGGTGCCGCTCGACGCGGGGCAGCTCACGCAGCCGAGGCGCGGACCTCTGCGTCGGAGGCCGCGGCACGCACCGGCAACGTGACGGGCGCCAGCACGCCCTCAGCGCGCTCAACCCGCTCGGAGACGTCACGCAGCATCGTCGACATCGGCAGCTCGAGCGCGGCGCAGATGCTCGCCAGCAGCTCCGACGAGGCTTCCTTCTCGCCTCGTTCTACCTCGCTGAGATAACCCAGCGACACCGATGCCTGAGCGGAGACATCCCGCAGCGTGCGACCGAGACCCATCCGGCGCGTGCGGAGCACGTCACCGACCTCGCGTCGCAGGACGACGACCATGACGCCTCCCTCAGATCCTCGAGCCGGCCCGGCGACCGGCCCCGACTGCACTGCCCCAGCGCCATCGACGGCACAACACCACCGATGGCGCATCATCTTCCCCCACCGTACCTGTTTCCCCCGCTTCCGGTCAGGACGCCATTCCGCAGCACTGCGCGAGCAGCGACAAAGCTGCCGCCACGGTGGCGCTTCGCACCGCGGCGCGGTCGCCGTCGAGCCGCAGCTCCGCGACCCGATCGGTCCCCGGCCCGCTCACCGCGACATAGACCGTCCCGACGTCCTTGCCGTCCGAGGGCTCCGGGCCGGCGGCACCTGTCGTGCCCACTCCCCACGTCGACGCCAGCGTGGCGCGCGCCCCTGCGGCGAGCTGCCGGGCCACCTCGGGTTGCACCGCTCCGCCCGCCGCGAGCACGTGGGCATCCACGCCGACGAGCCGGGACTTGAGGTCGCTGTGGTAGGCGACGATCGCGCCCCGGAAGGCCGCCGACGCGCCCGGAGGGTCGGTCAGGGCGGCGGCGACCAGGCCTCCCGTCAGCGACTCGGCCGTCGCGACGCTCTCGCCCCGCGCCACGAGATGCGCGATGACCCTGGCCGCGTCACTCACGTCGACCGGAGCGGGTGACCAGGCGACGCGCCGCGAGCAGGTAATCGACGCCCGTCACGAGCGTCACGGCCACCGCGGCGGCCATCACCGCACCGGCCAGCAGGATCCACGGCCCGCCGATGGGCGCGAGGAACATCGTCAACGCCACGGCCTGGAGCACGGTCTTGAGCTTGCCCCCGCGGCTCGCCGGCATGACCCCGTAGCGGATGACGACGAAACGCAGGAGGGTGATGCCGATCTCGCGCACGAGGACGACGATCGTCACCCACCACCACAACAGCCCGACGAGGCTCAACCCGATGAACGCCATCCCGGTGAGGGCCTTGTCGGCGATGGGGTCCGCGAGCTTGCCGAAATCTGTGATGAGTCCGCGCGAGCGCGCCAGCTCCCCGTCGAGCTTGTCGGTGGCCATCGCAACGACGAAGACGACGAGCGCGGCCCACCGCCAAGGGGCCGACTCACCCGACTCGTGCAGCAGGAGCCAACCGAAGATCGGCACCATGACGATGCGCGCCACCGTCAGGGCATTGGCGATGTTCCAGTTGCTCACCGGCGGGTCGTCGCGGGTGGCTTCGCGGTGCTCGTCGGCGGTCATGGCGCCTCCTTTGCGGCGACCAGCAGATCGACCCCGTCACTGCCGACGGCCACCGCCGCGATGCGATCTCCGACCCGCGGCACGCGCCCCGGCAGGGGTCCGACGAGCCGGCAGCCGCCGTCGACCTCCGGCCCCTGATGCAGCGCGCGCCCGAGCACCTGGGGCCCGCCCTCGCACTGGTCGTCGGTCTCCTCAGCACGATCGACCTCCTCGACGAGCACCACGAGCTCCTCGCCGATGCGCTCGGCCGCGCGCTCCGCGACGAGAGTCTCGATGAGATCGCCTACCAGCTCGACGCGCTCGTCGACGACCCCCTGCGGCACGTGCCCGTCGAGCTGCTGCGCCTCGGTGCCGTCCTCGTCCGAGTAGCCGAACACGCCGACGGCGTCGAGCCGCGCCTCGGCGAGGAAGTCGCAGAGCGCCTCGACGTCGCCGTCGCTCTCGCCCGGAAAACCCACGATGACGTTGCAGCGGATGCCCGCCCGCGGGGCCCGCGCGCGGACCGAGGCGATGAGCGCGAGGAACGACTCGGCGTCGCCGAAGCGGCGCATGCGCCGCAGCAGCGGCCCCGACGCGTGCTGGAACGAGAGATCGAAATAGGGGGCCACCCCCTCCGTGGAGGTCATGACCTGCACGAGATCCGGTCGCATCTCGGCAGGCTGCAGGTAGGAGACCCGCACGGTCGCCAGTCCGTCGACCGCCACGAGATCACTCAGCAGCGTCTCGAGCAGGCGCAGGTCGCCCAGATCCTTGCCGTAGGAGGTGGAGTTCTCCGACACGAGGAGCACCTCGCTCACCCCGCGCTCCGCGAGCCATCGCGCCTCGGCGAGCACCTCACCCGGCGGGCGGGAGACGAACGACCCCCGAAACGCCGGGATCGCGCAGAACGCGCATCGCCGATCGCACCCGCTCGCGATCTTCAGCGGCGCCCACGGCCGATCATCGAGTCGCGCCCGCAGCACCGCCGCCCCGCCGGCGGGGAAACCGCCCGCGGCTCGCGGCAGGGCACCCGCTCCATGACCGGGCAACGACACCGCGGAAGCCGCCTCCCGACGCGCGGCCGGCGCCACCGGCAGCAGCGTGCGCCGGTCGCGGGGCACGTGGGAGATCGGCCGCTGTCCGCGCAGGATGCCCCCGAGGTGGTCGGACAGGTCGGCATAGGAGTCGAAACCCAGCACGGCATCGGCCTCGGGCAGCTCGTCGGCGAGCTCCCGGCCGTAGCGCTCGGCGAGACAGCCGACCGCGACGACGGCCTGCGTGCGCCCCTGGGTCTTGAGGTCGGAGACCGACAGGATCGTGTCGATCGAGTCCTTCTTCGCCTGCTCGACGAAGCCGCACGTGTTGACGACCGCGACGTCCGCGTCGGCGGGGTCGGCCACGAGCGTCCAGCCGCCCTCGTCGAGGCGGCCCGCCAGCTCTTCGGAGTCGACGTCGTTGCGGGCGCAGCCGAGGCTGACGATCGCGACACGCCGCGCACCCCCACCCGAATCTCCCGGGACAGCCGCGAACCCCCCGCTGCCCGAACGACTCTGGTCGTCCGCGCGGTCACCTCCGGTTCGGCCTGTGGCGGACGAGGTCGACATGCGGCCCACTCTACGTCTCCGCGGGGGCGTCCAACGGCCGGTGTCGGGCCGAGCCGCAGGTCGCGAGGCCCCGGCATGCGATCGTGTGGACATGCTCTCGACCGGCGACGACACCACGTCCGACCGGGTGCGCGCTCTCCTGCGCCGCCACCCGGTCGTCGACGGACACAACGACCTCCCCTGGCACGCCCGCCTGGAGGCCGGCGACGACTGGCAGCGGCTGGACGTCGGCCGGCGACGCATCGACACGCACACCGACCTGCCCCGGCTGCGCGAGGGCGGCGTCGGCGGGCAGTTCTGGTCGGTCTACGTGCCGGGCACCTTCACCGACGAGCAGGCGGTCATCGCGACTCTCGAGCAGGTCGACGCCGTGCACCGCCTCGTCGAGAGCCACCCGCAGGACCTCGCACTCGCGACCACCAGCGACGAGGCCGGGCGCGCCATGGCCGCGGGACGCATCGCCTCCATGATGGGCGCCGAGGGCGGTCACTCGATCGGGGGCTCCCTCGGCGTGCTGCGCATGCTGCACCGGCTGGGCGTCCGCTACCTGACGCTGACCCACAACCACAACGTCGCCTGGGCGGACGCGGCGACGGACACGCCCCGACTCGGCGGGTTGTCACGCTTCGGGGAGGAGGTCGTGCGCGAACTCAACCGGCTCGGCATGTTCGTCGACCTGTCGCATGTGTCCGCCGACACGATGCGGCATGCGCTCGACGTGACGTCGGCACCGGTGATCTTCAGCCACTCCAGCGCCCGCGCCGTCTGCGACAGCCCGCGCAACGTGCCCGACGACGTGCTGGCGCGGCTGCGCGGCAACGGCGGCGTCTGCATGGTCACGTTCGTCACCGAGTTCGTCTCCCCTGCAGCGGCCGCCTGGCGTCACGACTCCATGGCCCGGGCGGAGGCCGCCGGCATCGACCACCTCGATCTCGTGGCCCTCAAGGCGTTCCAACTCGCTTCGTGCCCACCGAAACCCGCGGCCACTCTGGAGCAGGTCGTCGCCCACGTCGAGCACGTGCGCGACGTGGCCGGCATCGACCACGTCGGGCTCGGCGGCGACTACGACGGCACGGACTCGCTGCCCGACGGTCTCGGCGACGTCACCGGCTACCCGCGGCTGCTGGCGGCCCTGGCCGACCGTGGCTGGTCCGACGAAGACCTGGGGAAGCTGACGAGCCGCAACATCCTGCGCGCGTGGCAGGAGGCCGAGGCCGTCAGCGCCGCGAACACCGCCCCGCCGGGGCTCGCCCGCATCGAGGCCCTCGACGGCTGACAGCGCGGTGGGGACCTCCCACCCACACCTGCCCCACTCGCCCGCGCAACTCACACCCCGCGCCACTCACACCCGCCTCGCCCAGGCGTGGGGCACATTCACGCGGTCGGACATCGCCCCCCGTCGTCGGCTCCCAACAGGGACACGAGGACCGTGATCGCCTCGTCGATCGCCGCCGTGGCGGCCTCGTGGGTGCCGGCGTCGGGCTGGGCGAGCACGGCGACACCCACCCACGACCCGTCGAGGCGAGGGACGATGCCGATCTGACGGGCCAGGTAGCCGTGGGGGCTCGGCCCCCAACCACCCTTGAACCGGGCATCGGCGACCGTGCCCAGCCCCCATTGATGCTCGGGGGTGATGCGGCCGAGCCACACGAGCACCTGCTCGCCGTGGCTCGCGCACGGGAGCATCGTCGCGAACCGGGCCGAGTCGGCAGGGCGCCAGGCCGTGAGCCCGAAGGCGACCGCGTTGCCGTCGGAGTCGCGATTCGGCTCGGTCTGGTCGTCCCCGGCGTCGCGCAGCAGCTGGCGCACCTGTGCCACGGGGTCGCTCAGGGAGTTCCATAGTTCGGTGGTCGCGTCGTTGTCCGACACGGTCAGCGCGAGAGCGAGCTGGCGGTCCTGCTCGGCGCTCGGCGCACCGTCCGTCTGCTCTTCGACGGCGAGGGCGATCGGCACCTTGATCGTCGACCACGCCTCGAGGTCGCGGGTCGCCCCCACGGCCCGCACCTGCGTCGGATCGCCGACCGGCCCCCAGGCCACCGCGAGCCCATCACCGAAACGGTCCCTGACCGGGGCGAGGGCCGACTCCAGGGCGGCTGTGCCGAGCCGACCCGCCGGCGGCAGCGTCCGCGTGTCGATCTCCGGTGTGGCCGCCGGCGACGGCGCGGCGGGTGACTTCCGCGACGACGGCGCCGGCGTCACGATCGTCACCGCCCCCGGCGACGGTGCCGTGCCGGCCACCCTAGGGGTCGCGTTCGGCTCGGCCGCGATCCCCGCGCACCCGCTGAGCACGATGACAGCGACGCCTACCCACAGGCCCGGTCCGCTACGGGACCCCCGCGGGCTCCGGCCCCCGCGCCGCGAACCCGACGAACCCGACCCTGACTTCACGCGCATCTGCCCGGCCATCCACGAGGTAGTCGTAGCGACCGCTGCACCAGCGGTCGGTGTCACACGAGGTCACGACGATCGGTGCCGGGTGTCAATAGCGGCGATCCCGCCCGGTGAGCTCCCAGGCGTCCTCGCCGCCCTCGGCCTCATCGACATCCTCGACCCCTCCGGCGTAGACGGGTTCGCGCCCGGCACCCGACGAGGCCGGCCTAGCGCCCGGGGCGTCGTCGTCGTCCGGGATGTCATCGCCTCGCAGCAGCGCCAGCGTGACCGGCAGGTCGTCGGGCTTGACGAGCACGTCGCGGGCCTTGCTGCCCTCCGACGGCCCGACAACCCCGCGCGACTCCAGCAGGTCCATGAGCCGGCCGGCCTTCGCGAAGCCGACGCGCAGCTTGCGCTGCAGCATCGACGTCGACCCGAACTGCGTGGTCACGACGAGCTCGGTGGCCTGCAGGAGCAGGTCGAGGTCGTCGCCGATGTCGTCGTCGATCTGCTTCTTCTCGGCCTTGACCGTGACATCGTCGCGGTAGGTCGGCTTGAGCTGGCCGGTGACGTGCGCCACGACCTCGTGGATCTCGGTCTCGGTGACCCACGCGCCCTGCACGCGCATCGGCTTGCTCGCGCCCATCGGCAGGAACAGCGCGTCGCCCTGCCCGATGAGCTTCTCCGCGCCCGGCTGGTCGAGCACGACCCGGGAGTCGGCGAGCGAGCTCGTCGCGAACGCCATCCGGCTCGGCACGTTGGCCTTGATGAGGCCGGTGACGACGTCGACCGACGGCCGCTGGGTGGCGAGCACGAGGTGGATGCCGGCGGCGCGCGCGAGCTGCGTGATGCGCACGATCGACTCCTCGACGTCGCGCGGCGCGACCATCATGAGGTCGGCGAGCTCGTCGACGACGACGAGCAGGTAGGGGTAGGGCTGCAGCACCCGCTCCGACCCCGGCAGCGGCGTGACCCGCCCGCCCTTGACGGCCTTGTTGAAGTCGTCGATGTGTTTGAAGCCGAACGCCGCGAGGTCGTCGTAGCGCGCGTCCATCTCCTTGACGACCCACGCCAAGGCCTCCGCGGCCTTCTTCGGGTTGGTGATGATCGGCGTGATGAGGTGCGGGATGCCGTCGTAGGCGGTGAGCTCGACCCGCTTGGGGTCGACGAGGATCATCCGCACCTCGTCCGGCGTCGAGCGCATGAGGATCGAGGTGATCATCGAGTTGACGAAGCTCGACTTGCCCGAGCCGGTGGCGCCCGCGACGAGCATGTGCGGCATCTTCGCGAGGTTGGCGATGACATAGCCGCCCTCGACGTCCTTGCCGACGCCCATGACCATCGGGTGGGTGTTCTTGTGCGCCACCTGGCTGCGCAGCACGTCGCCGAGGCTGACCTTCTCGCGGTCGGCGTTGGGGATCTCGATGCCGATCGCCGACTTGCCGGGGATCGGCGACAGGATCCGCACGTCGGCGCTCGCGACGGCGTAGGCGATGTTCTTGCTCAGCGCGGTGACGCGCTCGACCTTGATGCCGGGGCCGAGTTCGACCTCGTAGCGGGTCACCGTCGGCCCGCGCGAGAAGCCCGTGACCTGCGCGTCGATCGAGAACTGGTCGAGCACGCCCGTGAGGGCCTCGACGACCCGGTCGTTGACGACGCTGCGGGTCTTGTGCGGCGTACCCGGCTTGAGCACGGCCTGGTCGGGCAGGGTGTACGTGACGTCGCCGGCCAACGCCAGCTGCTCCACCCGTTGGGGCAGGGGCTCGGTCGGGGGCGGCTCGAGCTCGGTCTTGACAGTCACAGTGGGCACGGCGGGCACGGTGGGCACCGTGCGGGTGTCCGGCCTCGTGCCTGCACCGCGACGCCCCGCGCCGGCGTCGCGGTCGGACTGCGCCTCCGGCGCGTCGTCGCCGGCCACGCGCGCGGCCTCGGCGCGCGAGGCCGCGTC
>JBDIAP010000089.1:0-16257 GCA_039812485.1 Kineosphaera sp. | reverse complement strand
CCGGCTCGCCGACGACGTGGGGGCCGCGGCCGACGCCGTGAGGCGAGCGGCCTGGGTCTTGGCGAGCGCCACGTCGGCGCGGCTCGCGACGTCGGCGTCGCCGACCTGCGGGGCCGACGGGGCGACGAGCTCGACGCGCCGCTCGGCGGTGGGCACCGGGGTGCCCTCGGCCGTCGCGGGTAGGGGCTGAACTGGCAGGACGATCAGAGCCGGCGTGACCACGAGCGTGGCGACGACGCCGGGCAGATGGCGGATCCGCACGGTTGCTGCACTCCCTGTAGGCGATGTCGCGCACGCTCCGATGGGCATGCGCCGGCCCCCCGAGGTGTCCGGACGCACGCGCCGAGGTGACGGCATCGCGCCCTGGGACGCGGGGCGCCCACGGACACTCGTGGGCCCACATCGGCCCGGCGGCAGCCGACTTGAGCGGAACGGGCGGAGTTCACAGCGCCCGCGGAGTCTGGCGCCGGCCTACGAATCGTCCTGCAAACACACAGAATCGCCGCAGCCCGCGACCTTTTCCTGGCGCTCTAGGGCGAGCGCCTGGGCGCGCTCGCAGAGATCATCGGTGTCCGCGCCACCCGACATGCGCACACGCAGGCGGACCAAGGGCTCCAGTCCTCTCGGCGGTGGCCCTGGTCCGACGCGGCGCCGGGGTCGCGGCGGTCACCGGGGTGTGCGGGGCATCCCGTAGGTCTGCGCCAAAGCACGGGTGACACCGTTGCTCCAGCCGAAACCGTCCTGCAACGGGTATTCGCCGCCTCCACCGCCGGCCCTGGATTCGATGTCGTACTTCTCGACGAGCTTGCCGCTGCGCCGATACTCCGCGCTGACGGTGGTGAGGAACCGGTCCGAGATTCCCTTCGCGAGCGTGGGGTATCCGTTGCGGCGCAGGCCCTCGACGGCGATCCATTGCAGCGGGGCCCAGCCGTTGGGCTCGTCCCACTGCTGACCGGTCTTGACGGTCGTCGTGCGCAGGCCGCCGGGGGCGACGAGGCGATTCTTGATCGTCGTCGCGAGGCCGTGACGACGGGCCTTGGGCGTGATGCCGACGAAGAGCGGGAATGCGGTGGCCGCGGTGACCCCGGGGCGCAGCCGCGAGGTCTTGATGTTCCAATCGCCGTAGCGTTGGCCGGCCCGATCCCACAGGTACCTGTTGATCGCCTTGGCACGCCGCTGCGAGGCGGCGGTGAAGGTCGTCGCGCAGGCGCGGTCTGCCAGCGCGCGGCAGTTCGTCGCGATCGTGGATTCCATGCCGTAGAGCAGGCTGTTGAGATCGACGGGCACGATGTTCGTCGTGTCGATCGTCGTGATCGATCGGCCGTCCGCGAACCAGCGGGAACTGTAGTCCCAGCCGCTCTCTGCGCCGGCCCGCAGGTCGCGGTAGATCTGCGCCTTCGGCCGGCCCGAGGCGGCGGCCGTCTCGACGTCCTCGCGATAGGACTCGTCGCGCGGTGTCGATCGCGCGTCCCAGTACCGCTGCAGCTTCGACCCGTCCGGCATGGTGACCGTGCGTTCCTTCGACGTCCAATACGCGTGTTCGGCGCGCAGCACCGCGAGGCGCCGCGCCGTGACCCGGCGGTCGGTCGTCGTGGACAGGCCCATCATGAGGTAGAGGAAGGGCGGCTGGGAGCGGCTGAGGTAGTACGAGCGAGTCCCGTTCGGGATGTGGCCGTAGCGTTCGACGAGCGAGACGAAGTCGTTGAGCGTGCTCTCCAGCAGCGTCGTCTGTCCATCCGCCCTGACGCCGAGCAAGGTGAAGTAGCTGTCCCAGTAATACATCTCCCGGAAGCGGCCGCCGGGCACGACGAACGGCTCCGGCAGCGGCAGCGCGGAGCTGCCGGCGACGCTCTTGACCGGGGGCCTGGTCAGGTGCGGCCAGAGCTCCTTGATGTGCACGAGCAGCGGCGCGCCCTGCGTGATCGGGGTGGTCGTCACCGGCCCGTCGTTGACGCCCGGCACGGTGAAATTCGCCAGCGTGAACGTCTTGAGGGCCGCGTCCGTGCGCAGGTCGCGGCGACCGTAGTCGGCCATGATGTCGGCGACCTTGCGTGTGGGCACCGCGTCGACGAACGTCTTGCCGTCGCTGAAGATGCGACGCAGTTGCACCTGCACGAACAGGTCCCCGTACAGCTGCGCCGGGGTCTTGACCGACAGCGGGTCGATCGCGGCCGGAGGCACCGGATCCGGGTTCCGCGCGCCGTGGGCCGAGGCCGGCGCGGCGCCGGCTCCGGCGAGCGCGACGGTCAGCGCCCCGGTCACGAGCAGCACCATCCGCCGACGACCGCGGCCCGCTGCGCCGCTGGGTGACCACGTCGATGCCGGCTGCCCTGGGTGCGTCATGCGCACGAGTGAAGCAGAGGAGCAACCCTTCCTGGTGCGATGGCGCCAACGAATTCGCCCTGACCCCAACGTGACCCAGGCGGTCACCGCGGCCGGACAGCTGCCGACCCGCCCCGGGCGTGAAGCGGGGTCTGCCACCGGCCGGTGGCAGACCCCGCTTCACGCTGCGTGGGTGACGAACCCACCGACACCTCAGTCGTGCGCCACCGCGGGCGTCGGCGCGGCCTGCCCGATGTCGGCGAGGAGGTCCTTGTACCACTGCTGGTCGATGTCGAAGGCCTTGTGCCCGGCGATGCGCTCGAACTCGATGGCGCGCAGCTCGTCGCCGCGCTCCTCGTCGTTGCCGATGACCCCGGGGGTGCCTGCGAGCGCGCTGTCGACCGCGAGGTCGGTCATCGACTTGATGAGCGCCAGGTCGTAGTCGTTGGCCGGCGCCGACCGCGAGAAGTAGCCGGACTTCTGCACGTTGACCTTCTCGGCCCCGATCTTGTCGGCGAACTGCTTGGCGAACCACTGGCCGGGGTTGATGTCGTTGAGCCGCACGTGCCCGAACGCGTCGCGCGGCACCTCCTCGCCGGCCGCCTCCATCGCGGCGACGATCTCGGGCACGCCCGCGCCCTCGGAGACGAAGAGCGACACGCACCCCAGCTCGTCCATGACCCCGCGCAGGCGCTGCGCCTCCGCCTCGACGTCGAGCGCGGCCTCGGGCACGTAGACGCCGTGCACGTCCCACGCCTCGCGGGACAGCCCGATCTGCGGCAGCCACTCGCGCGAGTCGAGCCACTCCCGATACTTCTTGGCGGTCGCCGCCGTCAGCCACCCGCAGTTGCGGCCCATGACCTCGTGCACGATGAGCATCCGTGCACCGGAGTTGTGCTCGGCGAGCACGTTGGAGGCGAAGCGGGCACCCTGCTCGGCGGCCGTGTCGGCGCCGAGCGACTGCCGGATCGGCACGATGTCGTTGTCGATCGTCTTGGGCAGGCCCACGACGACGAGCGGGTGGCCCGTCTCCTCGACGTGCTTGGCGAGGTCGGCGGCCGTCGTGTTGGTGTCGTCGCCGCCGATCGTGTGCAGCACGTCGACGCCGTCCTTGGTGATCCGCTCCGCCGCGAACTTCAGCGGGTCGACCCCCTCGGGCACGAGCCCGCGCTTGACGAGGTCCTTCGTGTTCGTCAGCTTGACGCGCGAGTTGCCGATCGGCGAGCCACCGTATTGGTGCAGCAGCCCCGCCTTCTCGCGCACGGTGTCGTCGACCGTGATGTAGTCACCGGTGAGCAGGCCCTGGTAGCCGTGCTTGTAGGCGATGATCTCGACCTCGGGCGCCAGCTGCGTATAGCGCTCGATGAGGCCGCCGACGGCCGAGGAGAGGCAAGGGGCGTAGCCACCAGCGGTGAGCAGGGCGACGCGGCGAATAGTCATGTGATCAGCTCCGATGGGTCGTTGATCTAGGCGGATCCTGGCGTAATCGCGGTCAGCCTATCGAGTCGGACCGGCCCCGTTGAGGGCGACGACCGGGTCAGTCACGTCGGCCTACCGAGCGTGCGGACTGGGCGCCCTCGCCGCCCCCCAGGTCAAGACCGTCTCGGCTGGACACCCGTGCTCAGTGGGCCACCCCGGGTGCGGTCGCGGCGTCGATGGCGGCGGCGCCCGCACGGGAGCGACGGCCCCACCGGACGGCGAGTCCCACGGCGACCGAGAGCAGACCGATGACGGCCACCGCGGGACCGAGGCCCCCGAGGCCCGCGAGAAGTGTGGCCAGGCCGATGACGAGGATCGGGCAGACGAAGTTGCCGAGGAAGCTGGCCGACGTCCACAGCCCCGTGCCGCGACCGTGCTGCTGGGCAGTCAGCGGGGTGAGCGCCCACGTGAGCAGCGACGGCAGGAGCATCCCGTTGCCGACGCCGGTGACGACCGCTGCTGGGACGAGGGTCGCGAGCGACGGAGCGAGACCCATTCCGATGAGCCCGGCCCCCGAGAGGCCGAAGGCGAGCGGCACCGTGACGGCCGGGCCGCGGCCGGCGACCCTGGTGAACGCGTACGAACCCGCCGCGGTCCCGACCGAGGCGACGGCACTGAAGAGCCCGATCGCGGCCGGTGATGTCACGCCGACCTCGACGAGGCGGTAGGACAGCTCGACGATGAGCACGTAGAAGACGAGCCCGCCGAGGAAGGTCACTCCGATCGGTGCGAACAGGGATCGCCACGGCACGGGCGCGAGGTCACCCTCGGGATGCGCGATGTGCGCCGGGTTGAACAGGAACCTCGCGCAGAGGACTGCGAGCACGGCCGCGACCGCGTAGAGCCAGAACGGCGTCCGCCAGCTGGCGGCGCCGAGCGCGCCACCGAGCCCGAAGAGCACCGTCGCGGCGATGGTCGTCGTCATCACCTGGTAGCCGAAGTAACGCTCGCGCGCGCGGCCCTGGAAGTAGTCGGCCAGCAGGGTCGTGCAGCACGTCATGATCGCGGCCTCGCTCAGGCCGACGACGACCCGGCTGGCGATGATGAGCGGCAGCGTCGGCAACCACAGCGGCGCCGTGCCGGCGAGCGCATAGACGACGAGTGCGCCGACGAGCAGCCGTCGCCGCCCCACGCGGTCGACGATGCGACCGGCGATGAGAGCGGTGAGTCCGACCATGAGTGCCGGCAGCGTGACGACCATGGGGGTGAGGACCTCGACGCCCGGCGTCGTCGCGAAGGCCTCCTGCACGCGCGGCAGGTTGGGCGCCATGAGCACGGCGGCGAGCACCGACATACAGGCGCACGCGAGGAGGATCGCTCCCTCGAGTCGGCCCACCGGTCGGCCTGTGCGCGGGTTGATCGGGGTGGGCGGGGCATCCGGCACGGATCCGCCGCCGGACGCTGGCGGTGACGCAATGGACATGGGTGGCTCCTGGGCGTTGGCTGGGCGGGGTCGCGTCGCCGGCTGCGGCGGATGCGGGAAGCTGTCGAGCCCAGGGTCGCGACGGGCGCACCGGGCGGGGAAGCGACGATCCGAGCTGCCAGGTATCGGTCCGAGAGATACCTGGCGGGCCGCTCTGCGACGGCGGAGGATTCCCCCCGGCGCCGTCCGCACCCCCTCGCGTCCGCCCGTGCGCGGAGGTCGTCTATGTCGTGCCGGGCTACGGCCTCGACGGTCTCGTGGCCGTCGACCTTGACGCGGCGCTCGCGCTCGGGGGCCGGGCGGTCCGGGTGTGCCTCGGCCCGTGCAAGGCCCGGGGCCGTGGGCGTGCCGGTCGACCCGATCGCGCCGGTCCGACGATCAGGGGCGGCTCGCTCAGTCGCCGGGCAGGTCCCACGTGTGCACGGGGGCGTTGGTGTGCATCCTCTCGATGTAGGCCCCGAGCATCTGCGTCAGCGCGCCGTAGCGGTCGGCGCCGCGGTCCTCGAAGCGCCGCACGGTCTCGAGCTGCCACGTCGCGCCGTTCTGCCGGCTGAGGCAGCGGCCCTCGACGATGCCGAGGTAGTGGTCGACGACCTCGCTCCCGACGCCGAGCCGGGCCAGGCCCTCGGCCGCCGCGGGCAGCAGGTGTCGCAGCACCAGCTCGTCGGGGCTCACGGCGTTGAACCCGGGCCAGTAGAGGCGCGCGAACATGCCGTCCCGCGCCCCGTGGCGGAAGTTCGTCTCAGCGGCGGAGAAGCTCATCTGGGTCCACACCGGCCGGTCCTCGGTGGCGAACGTGTGCAGCGCGCCGTAGTAGAACGCCATGTTGGCCATGACGTCCGTGACCGTCGGGCCGGCGGGCAGGATCCTGTTTTCGACCCGCAGGTGGGGGCGCCCGCCGTGGGTGTCGTAGATGGGCCGGTTCCACCGATAGATCGTGCCGTTGTGCAACTTGAGCTCGGACAGCTCCGGCGGCTGGCCGCCCTCGAGCACGGCCACCGGGTCCTCGTCGCTGATCTCCGGCAGCAGCGCCGGGTAGTAACGCACGTTGTCCTCGAAGAGGTCGAAGATCGACGTGATCCATCGGTCGCCGAAACTGACCCGCGGCCGCACGCCCTGGTTGGCCAGCTCGACGGAGCGGGTGTCGGCGGCCTGCGTGAAGAGCGGGATCCGCGTCTCGTGCCACAGCGCCTTGCCGCAGAAGTAGGGCGAGTTGGCCCCGATCGCCAGCTGCGCGCCGGCGAGGGCCTGGGCCGCGTTCCAGTAGGCGGCGAAGTCGCCCGGCGCCACCTGCAGATGCAACTGCACCGACGTGCACGCCGACTCCGGCGCGATCGACCCGGCATACAGGGCGAGCCGCTCCCCCGTCGGCCCCTGGATGTCGATGAGCATGTCCTCGCCGCGCATCCGCATCATCGCGTCGTTGAGAGCGAGGTAACGCCGGTTCGCGCTCATCCACTCCGAGGACTCGAAGTGGTCGGAGGTCACCGTCGGCAGGATGCCGATCGCCACGATGTCCGAGCCCACCCCGCGGGCGCGGGCGCGGGCCGAGTCGAGGGCCGACCGCACGTCGTCCTCGAGCACGCGCAGGGCGTCGCCGTCGAGCACCCGCGGGTCGACATTGCACTCGATGTTGAACTGCGCGAGCTCGGTCTGGAACGCCGGGCTGTCGATGGCGGCGAGCACCGCGGCATTGTTGTAGCTGGGCTGCAGCGCGTCGTCGACGAGGTAGAGCTCGATCTCCATGCCGGTCATCGGCTGGTCGGAGTCGAAGCTGCTCGTCACGAGCATCCGCTCGAAGACGTCGAGGTTCTGCACGACCTTCTCGCGGTAGCGGCGTCGCTGCTCGTTGGACCACTCGTTGCGGCCGACCTCTTGGCCCATGGGGTGCACCTCGGCTTCCTCGGCTAGGCACGAGGAAGCCCGTCCCCGCGCTGGTGCGGCCATTCTGTCCGCACCAGCGCGGATTTGACACCTTCACGTCCGACAATCTGCCCACGCCCGGTCGACGGACCGGGCCCCCCGGCTCACCCTTGCGCGAAGGCCTCCGGCGGCGGGCAGGTGCACAGCAGGTTGCGGTCGCCGTACGCGCCGTCGATGCGACGCACCGGCGGCCAGTACTTCGACCGCGGGTCGACCCCGGCCGGGTAGACCGCCTCCGCGCGCTCGTAGGGGTGGTCCCACTCCTGCGTCAGCGACCGCGCGGTGTGCGGCGCCCCGCGCAGCACGCTGTCCGCGACGTCGACCGCACCGTCGGCGACGGCCTGGATCTCGGCGCGGATGGCGATCATGGCATCGCAGAACCGGTCGAGCTCGAGCAGGTCCTCGCTCTCGGTCGGCTCGACCATGAGCGTGCCCGCCACGGGGAAGCTCATCGTCGGGGCGTGGAAGCCGTAGTCGATGAGGCGCTTGGCGACATCGTCGACCGTGACCCCGGTGCTCTTGGTGAGCTCGCGCAGGTCGAGGATGCACTCGTGGGCGACGACCCCGTCGCGACCGGAGTAGAGCACGGGATAGTGCTCCCGCAGCCGCGCGGCGACGTAGTTGGCGGACAACACCGCGACGCCGGTCGCCTTCGTCAGCCCGGCGGCGCCCATGAGCCGCAGGTAAGCCCACGAGATCGGCAGCACCCCGGCCGAGCCGTACGGCGCGCCGACGCACGGGCCGTCGCTCGTCTCGGGGCCGGCGGCCTCGTCGTAGGGGTGGTTGGGCAGGTAGGGAGCCAGGTGCGCGCGCACGCCGACCGGCCCCACGCCGGGCCCGCCGCCGCCGTGCGGGATGGCGAACGTCTTGTGGAGGTTGAGGTGGCTGGCGTCGCCGCCGAACTGGCCCGGTCGGGCTACTCCGACGAGCGCGTTCATGTTGGCGCCGTCGACGTAGACCTGTCCCCCGGCCTCGTGCACGAGCTCGCACAGCCGCGTGATCGTGTCTTCGTAGACCCCGTGCGTCGAAGGGTAGGTCACCATGATCGCGGCCAACGCGTCGCGGTGCGCCTCGACCTTGGCGGCCAGGTCGTCCATGTCGATGGAGCCGTCGGCCGCGGACGCGACGACGACGACCCGGAAGCCGGCCATGACGGCGCTGGCCGCGTTGGTGCCGTGGGCGCTGGCGGGGATGAGGCAGACGTCGCGGCTCTCCTGGCCGCCCGCCCGGTGGTAGCCGCGGATCGCCATGAGACCGGCGAGCTCGCCGGTGGCGCCGGAGTTGGGCTGCACGCTGACGGCGTCGTAGCCGGTGAGGTCGGCGAGCCAGCGCTCGAGGTCGGCGATGAGCCGCCGGTAGCCGCGGGTCTGCTCCGCGGGCGCGAACGGGTGCACCTGCGCGAATTCCGGCCACGTGATGGCGTCCATCTCGGTGGCGGCGTTGAGCTTCATCGTGCACGACCCGAGCGGGATCATGCCGCGGTCGAGGGCGTAGTCGCGGCCCGCGAGCCGCGCGAGGTAGCGCATCATCGCGGTCTCGTTGTGGAACGTGTTGAAGACCGGCTGGGCCAGGTAGTCGTCGGTGCGCACCTGCTGCTCGCCCCACTGATGCACGAGGTCGATCGCCGCGATCTCCTGCGGCCCGAGCGGCGCCACCGGCTCCCCCTCGACCCCGAAGGCCGCGAGCACCGCGGTGGCGTCGTGCGCCGAGGTCGTCTGGTCGCACGAGAGCCAGATCGTGTCGGCGTCGGCGCGCCACACGTTGATCCCGCGCTCGCGGGCGGCGGCGAGCACCTCGTCGGCGCGGCCGGGCACGTTCACCCGCAGCGTGTCGAAGAAGCGCTCAGACGTGACATCGACTCCCGCGGCGCGCAGGCGCCGGGCGATGGCGTCGGCGTAGCCGTGGGTGCGCAGCGCGATGCGGCGCAGCCCGGCGGGGCCGTGATAGACGGCATACATCGAGGCCAGCACCGCGAGCAGCACCTGCGCGGTGCAGATGTTGCTCGTCGCCTTTTCGCGGCGGATGTGCTGCTCGCGGGTCTGCAACGCGAGCCGGTAGGCGAGCTCCCCCGCCGCGTCCCTGCTGACGCCGACGAGTCGGCCCGGCATCGTGCGCTCCAGCCCGGCGCGCACGCACATGTAGCCGGCGTGCGGGCCACCGAAGCCCATCGGCACGCCGAAGCGCTGCGACGTGCCGACCGCGACGTCGGCGCCCCACTGTGCCGGCGGGGTCGCCAGGGTCAGCGCGAGCAGGTCCGCGCAGGCGGTGAGCAGGGCCTTCGCCTCGTGGGCGGCGTCGGCGAGCGCGCTGAGGGTCGCGGTCGGCGGCAGGAGGCCGTCGGCCCCGGGGTATTGCACGATGACGCCGAAGACGTCGCGTCCGCCGGCGGCGGCGCGCAGGGCGTCGGCGCTGTCGATGCCGGCCTGCGACCCGACGAGGTCGGCGACGACGACCTCGATGCCGATCGGCAGCGCGCGCGTCGCGATGACCGCCTGGGTCTGCCCGAACACGCGCTCGTCGACGAGCAGCACCGCGCCCTTGGGCGCCTTCGACGCGCGCCGCATGAGCGTCATGGCCTCGGCGGCGGCGGTGCTCTCGTCGAGCAGCGAGGCGTTGGCGGTCGAGAGCCCGGTCAGCTCGGAAACGACGGTCTGGAAGTTGAGGAGGGCCTCGAGCCGCCCCTGCGAGATCTCCGGTTGGTAGGGGGTGTAGGCCGTGTACCACGACGGGTTCTGCAGCACGTTGCGCTTGATGACGGACGGGATGACCGTGCCGTAGTAGCCCATGCCGATCATCGACGTCAGCACCGTGTTGTCGGCGGCGATGTCGGCCAGCTCCGCGAGCACGGCCTGCTCGCTGGGGGCGGCCTCGATGCGCAGCGGGGTGCGCGCGCGGATGGCCTCCGGCAGCGTCGTCGCCACGAGGTCCTCGAGGCTGTCCTTGCCGACGACGCGCAGCATCGCGGCGATGTCCTCGTCACGGGGGCCGAGGTGCCGGGCGACGAACGGCGTGTGGACCTCGAGCTCGATGCGGGGGCCGCCGCCGGGCGCGGTGTCGGGCGCAACGTCCGAAGGCGGGGCGGCCGCGGGGTCGGGGGCGGCCGCCGTGGGTGCCGCCGTGGGGGACGGCGTGGTCTGGGTCGCTGCGATGGTCTGGCTGTCGGTGCTCACGGGCTGCTCCTTGCCGGGCCGGGCCGGGCCGCGGGCGGCTCGAGGCGCCGCGCCGGCATGCCGGGTCTGGCTGTCGATGGGCCCTCCCCACCTGTCGCCACGCCGTGTGGCTTCAAGGTGCCTGCCCGCGCGGTCCTGGTGCCTGAGAGTTTCCGGGGAGGTTTGCTCCTTCGGCGCCCCTGGGCGACCGCCACGCTCTGGCGCGCGGCTCGACGGTCGTCCCGCGGCTCTCCCGCACGGGTTGATCAGCGCGTCGAGATTATCACCGTGCGCGCGCCGGGCGCGTCGCTGCAGGTCAAGGCCCTGCTACGGGCTCTTGACCGGCGCGGTGGCGCATGGCGTCAGCTGATGCGGCGCTTGCGTCGGCGGGCGCTCAGCTCGTCGACGGCGCCGTCGGGCAGCTCGACGGCGACCTCGTCGGCCGCCTCCTGCTCGAGGCGCTCGGTGGGCAGCGTCGCGAGCTCACCCTCGACCTCGCGCCACACCCGGCCGACGGCGATGCCGAAGACGCCCTGGCCGCCCTGCAGCAGGTCGATGACCTCGTCGCTGCTCGTGCACTCGTAGACGCTGGCCCCGTCGCTCATGAGCGTGAGCTGGGCGAGGTCGTCGACCCCCCGCTCGCGCAGATGACCGACGGCGATCCGGATCTGCTGCAGCGAGACCCCGGTGTCGAGCAGGCGCTTGACGACCTTGAGCACGAGCACGTCGCGGAACCCGTAGAGCCGCGCGGTGCCAGAGCCGGTCGCCGTGCGGATCGAGGGCTCGACGAGCCCGGTGCGGGCCCAGTAGTCGAGCTGCCGGTAGGTGATCCCGGCCGCGCGGCACGCGATGGGGCCGCGGTAGCCCTCGTCCTCGGCGAGCTCGGGCAGGTCGTCGCTGAAGAGGAGGCCCTGGTCACCGGTCACTCGACGACCGCTGGGCGTCTCGTTCGAGTTCACGTGTCCTCCTGGATGGCGACCGACGCGCCTGTCGGCTGCGCGGGTGCAGGTCAACTGGGGTGGCTCGACTGATGCGGCCGTCTCGACGCGGTGCGGCTGCCAAAGCGCGTGTCTGCCGAAGCGGTGCTTTGCCAAGCGGTGCGTCTACCGACGATTCATCGGCCATACACGACGCTACGGCGCGGCGTCCAGGGGCGTCAATCACCGCCGGTCCCCGGCGTTTCGGCGTGTCGCGCTGAGGCGCCGATCGAGACTTGACCAGGCCTTTACTGACCGTCGAAACTATCACCCTGTAGTTGAGGGTCACAGGCGTTATCGCACGTCACACGGCTACGGCGCGTCAGGTGGAAGGCGTCAGCCCTGGCTGCGGGGCGAGCCCTCGGATCCACCCGGCGTGTCGAAGTCTTCGGCCGACACCTGGTCGAGGAACTCCCGGAACCGCTCGACCTCGTCGTCCTGATCCT
Organism: Kineosphaera sp.; assembly: GCA_039812485.1. GTDB lineage: Bacteria > Actinomycetota > Actinomycetes > Actinomycetales > Dermatophilaceae > Kineosphaera. The sequence continues at coordinate 4,538 of JBDIAP010000089.1, read as the reverse complement.
CGGTGACGACCACTCCCGCCTCGTCGATGACGGCGTCCTCGACCCGGATCGGGGCGTCCGTGCGCAGAGCCAGGGCGATGGCGTCCGACGTGCGCGAGCCGACCTGGACGCCGTCGGCGAAGACGAGGCTCGCGTAGAAGACGTTGTCGCGCAGCTCGACGATGCGCACCTCGGTGAGCTGGTGACCCAGCCCGGCGATGACGTCGCGCAGCAGGTCGTGCGTCAGCGGACGCGGCGGTGTGACGCCCTGTTGGGCGAAGGCGATCGCGGCCGCCTCGGCCGCGCCGATCCACACCGGCAGGTATCGGTCGCCGTCTCGTTCCCGTAGCAGGACGATCGGCTGGTTCGTCGGCATCTCCACACGGACGCCCAGGACGTCGAGATCACGCACCCCTCAACGCTACCTCGTGCGCGCCGCCGAGGCCCGCGCACCGCCGGGTCTGGGCGCGCCGTCGGCGAGGCGCAGCCCGATCCGGCCGCGCGGAAAAGGACGGATCAGGAGCGCAGGGCGGCCCGCACGAGCGCGGTGTGCAGGGCGATCCCGGCGCGCAAGACTTCGGCGGTGACGACCTCCGCCCGCTCGGGGTCGCGGCCCCGCAGCGGCGAGACGACCTGCTGGACGAGGCCGATCTCGCGGTCGGCGGCCGTGCGGAACGGCCTCAGGTGCCGCGCCTCGATGCCGTAGGAGGCCAGCGTCGCGGCGGCGGCCGCGATCGGCAGCGCGTCGGCGCCGAAATGGCCGCGCCGGTCCGGCCGCAGCAGCCCGTACCCGACGAGCGCGTCGAGCATCGCGGCGTCGAGCCCGGAGGACGTCATGACCTCCCCGCGCGTCAGCGTGAGCGCGGCCGGCGGCTCGCGCAGCTCCTCGACGGTCGGCACGTCGGGGTCGACGCTCGGGCTCGGCACGGTCGGGCGCTGGTCGACGTCGGAGGCCGGCTGCAGCCCGCGATCCATCGCGTCGAGCGCCTCTCGGATGACCTTGAGCGGCCAGAACCGGTCGCGCTGCGCCGTGAGGATGTAGCGCAGACGCTCGACGTCGGCCGCGGAGAACGAGCGATAGCCCGACGCCGTGCGCTGCGGGGTGACGAGCCCGCGCGCCTCGAGGAAGCGGATCTTGCTCACGGTGACGTCGGGGAATTCGGCGCTCAGCTCATCGAGCACGGCACCGATCGAACGGCGGTCCGCCGGGTGGCTCTCGGCCATCGTCGCCGGGCGGGTCAGCCGGCGCGGCGGGCCGTGTGGAAGACCAGCCGATACTTGCCGATCTGCACCTCGTCGCCGGGCCGCAGGACGGCCGAGTCGATCCGCTCGCGGTTGACGTACGTGCCGTTGAGGGAGCCGACGTCACGCACGACGAACGCGTCGCCCTCGAGCTGGAAGACCGCGTGCTTGCGCGAGACCGTGACGTCGTCGAGGAAGATGTCGCTGTCCGGGTGTCGACCGGTCGTCGTCGTCGGGGCGTCGAGCAGGAAGCGGGCCCCGGTGTTCGGCCCGCGCAGCACGAGCAGCAACGCGGTGCCGGGGCGCAGCGCCTCGATCGTCGCCTGGTCGTCGGTGGACAGGTCGGCGTCGGTGTCGGCCACGGGCTCCGGCTCGCCACCGCCCAGGCCCTGGAAGCGCTGGGTCGCCGGATCGAACGGCCGCCGCCCCGGCTCGTCACCGGGCCGCTGCTCGTTGCCCTCGTCCCGGCCCTCGCCGTTGTCGTCGACCTCGGACACCACGCGTCACCCGCTCCCTCTTCGTTCCACCGGACGTGCGATCGGACACCATTCGCACGGGCATCCCCGGGCCTGATGCACCCGGAGCAGGGCGCGCCCAGAGCTCAACCCTGAAGTTCCACGTTAGACCATGGTCAAGCCGGTCGGCGCACGCCCCGCCGCCGGTGTGCCGCAAGCCTGCCCGCATGCGGGCCGGGGCGCTCCGCGGGCCTGCTCGGCGCCCCGGGCGGATGCGGCTACAGGCTCTCTTCGTAGGCGGCGTCGTCCATGAGTTCGCCCACCGCCTGCGGCTCGCTGACCTTGAGCTCGAACATCCAGCCGTCGCCATAGGGATCGGTGTTGACGAGCTCGGGGGTCGAGTCGAGGGCCTCGTTGACCGCGGTCACCTCACCGTCGAGCGGACAGTAGAGGTCGCTGACCGACTTCGTCGACTCGATCTCGCCACACGTGTCGCCCGCGGACAGCTCGTCGCCGACCGACGGGAGGCTGACGTAGACGACGTCGCCGAGCGCGTCCTGCGCGAAGGCGGTGATGCCGATGCGCACGATCCCGTCCTCCCCGCTGCGAACCCACTCGTGCTCCGCCGTGTAGCGCAGGTCCTCGGGGTATTCCAGGTCGGCCATGACACTCCTTCTCCACGTGATGATCTGCAGGGTCGGACGCGTTCACGGACCGCTTGTCGAGCCGGTCGGCGAACCCGTCGGGCTCGATTGCGGTCGAGCGTAACGAGGTGCGAAGGGGGCATGCAATGCGTCGATCAGCACCTCGTGCTCCTGCTGCACGGTGATGGTCGCGCCGAGGCCCCGGATGCTCTCGACGACCCCGCCGGGAATCGCCATGGCCGAGGCCATGGTCTGGGCGTCGCCGATGGCCAGCACGGTGTAGGGGGTGCCGAGCGCGCGCCCGTCGACGGCCACCCGCCCCGACGGGTCCTCGGTGAGGTAGCTGGAGGCCACGACCCGCGTCGGCCCGATCTGGATGGCCTCGGCACCGGCGTCCCGCAGCTCCTGGACGGCGTCGAGGATCGTGGCCGAGCCGACGACGTGCCCGGGGTCGGAGACCGTGATGCGCACGCCCGGGCCGCGAGCGGCCAGGGTGCCCGCGAGGATGCCGAGCGCGTCGGCGCGGGCGGTGGCGGCGGCGCGGGCCTGGTCGGGGTCGAGGCCCTGCTCGCGCTGCAGCCGGTCGCGCTCGGCGGTGAGGCGCGCGATCTCCTCGTCGAGGCGGGCGGAGCGCTGGGTGACCGCGTCGAGCACCGCGACGAGCTCGGACTGACGCAGCCCCTCGAGTCCGCGCTGGCGGGTCTGGCCGATCTGCGTGGAGAGCGCGACCCCGAGCAACACGGCGAGGAGCGCGACGACGAGTCCCGAGCGCGACGGGCGGAGGCGCGCGGCGCGCCACAGGTGCCGCCACGAGCGGCGCGAGTCCGTGGGCCCGGGGTCGGTCGCGGAGTCGCCCGGCCCGGGGGCGGTCGTGGTCGTGTCGGTCGCAGCGGTCGTGGTCGTGGTCGCGTCGGTCGTGGTCGTGTCGGTCGTGGTCGTGTTGGCCGTGGCGGGCTTGGTGGTCGCGGGGTCGGTGGCGGCGCGGCCGGTCGCGGCGGGGTCGGTGGGGGGTTCGTTGCCGGCCTGCGTGGCCGGGACGTCCGCGGCGCCCGGGCGCTGCGGGTCGCCGCGCGGAACCGGCGGCGAGGGCTGGGACTGTGAGGGCTGGGACTGCGAGGGCTGGGACTGCGAGGGCGGGGACTGCGGGCGCAGGGGATCCGAGCCCCCTGCGCGACGCCTGCGTGCGAACATCCGGGTCACTCCCCCTACGCCTTGAAGAGGTGCCGCCGGATCGAGGCGACGTTGGAGAAGATCCGCACGCCGAGCACGACGACGACGCCCGTCGACAGCTGCGCGCCGACCCCCAGCTGGTCGCCGAGGAAGACGATGAAGGCCGCCACGAGCGTGTTGGACACGAACGAGACGACGAAGACCTTGTCGTCGAAGATGCCGTCGAGCACCGCGCGGATGCCGCCGAAGACCGCGTCGAGGGCGGCGATGACGGCGATCGGCAGATAGGGCTGCAGCCACAGCGGCACGTTGGGCTGAAGCACGAGACCGATCGCCAGCCCGACGAGCAGTCCGATGGCGGGGATCATGGCCTGGCCTCCTGGGTCGCGTGACGGGTCGGGTCACGGGTGGGGTCCTGGGTCGGGTCGCGGTCGGGCGTGGGCCCGGCGCCCGCAGCCGGTCGCGCATAGCGCAGCGAGAGCGCCGTGCCGACGGGCACGCTGAGCCGGTCGGAGGCCCGCACCTGGGTCGGGGCCTGATAGGCGGCGGTCAGCTCGCGCAGGTAGGCGCCGCCGGCGCCGGACTCGAAGCGCTCGCCCAGGTCGGGGGCGCCGAGGGCGGTGACGACATACGGCCTGGTCAGGGGACGGTAGTTGACGAGGATCGCCTGCCCGGCGAAGCGGATGGCCGACGTCGCGGTGAGCCGGTGTCCGTTGACGGCGACGGCCTCGGCGCCGGCTGCCCACGTGGCGTTGACGACCGCCTGCAGGTCTCGAGCGACGATCCGGCCGGGTGCGAACTGACCGCCGCGCGCCTGCGCGTCGACCTGCCCGTCAAGGGGAGACGCGGGCGCGTCGTCGAGGGTGACGACGACGCCGGGGCCGGTGAGCGCCACGGTGCCCGCTTGCAGCCCGAGGGCCGCGGCCCGGGCGGCGGCCGGCCGCGCGTCGTCGCCGGCGCCGGCCTGCAGCGCGGTGATGTCGGCGCGCAGGCCGTCGACGGCGGCGGAGCGCTCGGCGAGGCCGGCGTTCGCGACGTCGATGCGGGT
>JBDIAP010000088.1:0-16367 GCA_039812485.1 Kineosphaera sp. | reverse complement strand
CGACGGCGAAGACGAGGACGACGGCGAGGAGACCGCCGCCGACCAGGACGACACGGGCGAACACCGAGCGGAGGACGGAACGCAGTCATGACAACTCTGGCCAGCGCGTACGAGGGCATTGTGTGCGACCTCGACGGGGTCGTCTACAAGGGCAGTGACGCCGTGCCGCACGCGATCGAGGCGCTGAGCGGAGCTCGCCAGGCGGGGCTGCGGATCGTCTACGCGACCAACAACGCCTCGCGACCACCTCGCGAGGTCGCCGACCAACTGGGATCCCTCGGATTGACGCTCGTGCCGGCCGACGTCGTGACGAGCTCGCAGGCGGGGGCGCATCACCTCGCGGCCGAGCTCGCGCCGGACACGCCCGTGCTCGCGGTGGGCGGCGAGGGTGTCTCCCTCGCGCTGCGCGAGGTGGGGCTGCGGCCCGTGCGGGCCGGCGATCCCGCCGCCGCCGGAGTGGGCGCGGTGCTGCAGGGACTCGGCCGTGACGTCAGCTGGGTCGACCTGGCGGAGGCGGCGTTCGCCATCCACGGGGGCGCCCGATGGGTCGCGACCAACGCCGACACGACGCTGCCGACGCATCGCGGCCTGGCACCCGGCAACGGGTCCCTCGTGGCCGTCGTGCGGGCCGCGGTCGACGTGGACCCCGTCGTCGTCGGCAAGCCCGAACCGCCCCTCTACGAGCTCGCCGCGAAGGTGCTCGGCACGACGGTCGCCACCACGTTGGCCGTCGGGGACCGCCTCGACACCGACCTCGCGGGAGCCGTGCGCACCGGGATGGACGGCCTCTATGTCGCGACCGGGGTCAGCAGCCCGCGGGCGGTCGCGCTCGCCGGGCCCGACGAGCGGCCGCGCTATCTCGCGACCGACCTGCGGGCCCTACACCGCCCGTACGTCGAGGTGGAAGCTGCCGAGGACGGGTGGCATACGTGCGCGGGGGCCCGCGTTCGCGTGCGGGAAGGGACCTTCGAGTGCGAAGGTGAGGCGAGCGCGGACGCGAAGCTGCGGGCGTTCGTCGTCGCCTGCTGGCGTGCGGCCGACGACGGGGTCGCGGTGGCGCAGATCGCCGACTCGCAATGGAGCCGGGCCCAGAGCTGGATGGAGACGACATGACCGAACAGGACGGCACCGACCACGTCGTGGGCGCAGGCGACGACGAGGACGCTCTCGACGCAGCCCTGAACCGCCTCGACGAGGCCGAACCCGGCGACACCGACGAGGTGCTCGACGCCGGCAACGAGGTGTTCGAGCGCTTGCAGGAGCGGCTGCGGGAGACCGATCCGCAGTGAGCCGGCCGCTGCCCGGTAGCCGTCCGCGGACGTGAGCGAACGGCTCGACGTCCGGCTCGTCGGCACCGGGCTGGCACGGTCACGGGGCGAGGCCCGCGAACTCATCGACGGCGGCGCGGTGCTCATCGACGGTCGCCCGGCGCTGAAGGCGGCCCAGCACGTGTCGCCGGACGCTCGGGTGGAGATCGCGCCCGGCTCCCGGCCTCGCTGGGTGGGTCGGGCCGCGGGCAAGCTGGACGCCGCCTTCGCCGCGTTCGGCCCCGACGGGCTGCGCGCGGCGGGCCGGCGTTGTCTCGACGTGGGGGCCTCGACCGGGGGATTCACGCAGGTCCTGCTCGAACGCGGGGCCGCGCACGTCGTCGCGCTCGACGTCGGGCACGGGCAGCTCGTGCCCGAACTCGCCGATGATCCCCGCGTCACCGAGCTCTCTGGCACCAACATCCGGGAGGTTCCGCCCGACCGGCTGGTGGCCGACGGACGCTTCGACGTCGTCGTCGCGGACGTCAGCTTCATTTCCTTGCACCTGGTGATCCCCCATCTCGTGCCGCTGCTTGCTCCGGAGGGCGACGCCGTGCTCCTGGTGAAGCCCCAGTTCGAGGTGGGTCGTGGCGGCCTCGACAAGCACGGGGTGGTGCGCAGCGCGCGAGCGCGGGAGGACGCGCTGCAGGCGGTGCTGGCCCAGGGCGTGGCCGGCGGGTGGCGCGTGCGCGCCGTCATCGACAGTCCGGTCCCCGGGCACCGCGGCAATCGGGAGTATTTAGGCTGGTTCACGGCGATGCCCGCGGCCGACCCGGACGAGGATCGCGGCACGACCGGTGACGGAGGCGACGAGTGACCATGAGGACTGCCCGATGACCCGTCGCGTCTTGCTCGTCTCGCACGCGGTGCGCACCGATCTGCAGCACCTGAGCGTCTTCCTCGCCGGGCGTCTGAGCTCGCACGGCATCGAGGCGCTCGTGCCCGCGGGCGACGCCGTGCATCTCGACGTGCACGGGTCGCACCTGCAGGTGGCGGACGGCGACGACCCGGCCCGGGGCTGCGAGCTCGTCTGCGTGCTCGGCGGCGATGGCACGATCCTGAGGGGGGCCGAGCTCAGCCGGGACGCGGGTGTGCCCCTGCTGGGCGTCAACTTCGGACACGTCGGCTTCCTCGCCGAGGCCGAGCGCGACGACCTCGTGCACGTCGTGGACCACATCGTGGCCCGCGACTACACGATCGAGGAGCGCATGACGCTCGACGTCGTCGCCCGGTTGGGCGACGAGATCGTCGCCCGCAGTTGGGCGCTCAACGAGGTCACCGTCGAAAAGGCCGCCCGCGAGCGCATGCTCCAACTCGTGCTCGAGATCGACGGCAGGCCCCTGTCGACGTGGGGCTGCGACGGCATCATCGCCGCCACGCCCACCGGCTCGACCGCCTACGCGTTCAGCGCCGGCGGCCCCATCGTGTGGCCGAACGTCGAGGCGCTGCTCGTCGTGCCGATCTCGGCGCACGCGCTTTTCGCCCGGGCCATGGTCGTCGGGCCGACGAGCCAGGTCGCCATCGAGCTGCTCGTCGAGGACTCCGGCCGCGGCGTCATGTGGTGTGACGGCGCCCGCCCGGTCGACCTGCCCCTGGGTGCCCGCGTCGACGTCTGCCGCGGCAGCAGCCCGGTGCGGCTCGCGCGGCTCGGCAACTCGCCCTTCGCCGACCGGCTCGTCGCGAAGTTCCATCTGCCCGTAGGGGGTTGGCGGGGCGCGCGCCCCGGCGCGTGACCCCGCGGGCCGGGTCGCTGCGCGAGGTTGTCGGTGGTGGCTCCTAGTGTTGGTGCATGCTCGCGCAACTGCGGATCCGCGACCTCGGCGTCATCGACGACGCCGTGCTCGAGCTGTCGCCCGGGCTCAACGTGCTCACCGGTGAGACCGGAGCCGGCAAGACCATGGTCGTCACCGGCCTGGGGCTGCTCCTCGGCGCCCGCGGTGACTCCGGCGCGGTGCGCACGGGTGCCTCGGCCGCCGTCGTCGAGGGCCTGCTCGACCCGGCGCCGCGACACCCCTCACGGGACCGGGTCGTCGACGCCGGCGGCCGCGCCGACGACGAGGTCGTGCTCGTCCGCACGCTCACGGCGCAGGGCCGGTCGCGTGCCCACGTCGGCGGGCGCGCCGCTCCCGTCGGCGTGCTCGCGGAGGTCGGGGAGCTGCTCGTGGCCGTGCACGGGCAGGCCGACCAGTGGCGGCTGCGCCGGCCCGACGAGCATCGCAGCCTGCTCGACGAGTTCGGCGGTGCGGCGGTGTGGGGGCCGCGGTCCGACTACGAGAGCGAATACGAGCGGTGCGCCGAGCTGACCCGGGCGCTGGTGCAGCTCGTCGAGACCGAGCGTGACCGCGACGTCGAGATCGAGGTGCTGCGCCGCGACCTCGCCGAGCTCGAGCGCGTCGCCCCCCAGGCCGGCGAGGAGGACGACCTCGCCGCCGAGGACGAGCGCCTCGCCCACGTCGACGCCCTGCGCGTGGCGGCTGTGGCGGCGCACGCCGCGTTGGCCGGATCCGGCGAGTTCGACGATCCCGGCGGAGCCGATGACGGGCTGGGAGCGTCGGCGGCGCTCGCGGCTGCCCGGGCGGCGCTCGCCCAGGCCTCCGGACACGACCCGCGCCTGGGCGAGCTGGCCCGGGCGGTCGCCGATCTCGGCTACGCCCTCGACGACGCCGCGGGGGAACTGGCCGCCTACGTCCGCGATCTCGAGGTCGACCCGGCGCGGCACGCGTGGGTGCAGGAACGTCGGGCGGCGCTGGGCGCGCTGCTGCGCCGGCACGGGCCGAGCAGCGCCGACGCCATCGGGTGGGGGGAACGGGCCGCGGCGCGGCTGGCCGAGCTCGAGGGTGCCGACGCCCGGGTCGGCGACCTGCAGGCGCAGCTGTCGGCCTCCCGGCAGCGGCTGCGGCAGTGCGCCGACGTGCTCACGCGCGCGCGTCGCGAGGCCGCCGCGCGGCTCGGGAGCAGCGTCACCGCCGAGCTGGCCCAGCTCGCCATGGCCTCGGCCACCGTGCAGGTGCTCGTCGAGCCGACGCAGCGGCCGGGTCCGCTCGGCGCGGACACGGTGGAGATCGCCCTGGCGGCCAACCCCGGCACGCCGCCGCGCAACGTCGCCAAGGCGGCCTCGGGTGGCGAGCTGTCGCGCATCATGCTCGCGCTGGAGGTGGTCATCGCGGGAGCGACGCGCGCGGCGCCGGCCGACGCCGACACCGATCCGCCCGCTGCGCAGGGGCCCACCGCGACCGAGGCCGCCGTCTCGACGTTCGTCTTCGACGAGGTCGACGCCGGCGTCGGCGGCCGGGCGGCCCTCGCGATCGGCCAGCGGCTGGCCGCCCTCTCGCGCTCTGCGCAGGTCGTCGTCGTGACGCACCTGGCCCAGGTGGCCGCGTTCGCCGACCGGCACCTCGTCGTGCACAAGGCCGTCGACGGCCACGTGACGTCCAGCGGAGTGCGGCCCGTCGAGGGCGCGGACCGGCTCGCCGAGCTGGCTCGCATGATGGCCGGCACGGACTCCGCGGTCGCGCGCGAGCACGCCGCCGCGCTCCTGGCCGAGGCCGCCTCCCGCCGAACGATTCCGGGCACCGACGGCCCCGGCGCGCCCGGCCCCTCCGGCGACGCCCAGGCGCACTCGGGCCGATGACGTAAGATCAAAGCCCGTGGTGCAGACCAAACACATCTTCGTGACCGGAGGCGTCGCCTCCTCGCTCGGCAAGGGGCTCACGGCCTCCAGCCTCGGACTCCTCCTACGCGCGCGGGGGCTGCGCGTGACGATGCAGAAGCTCGACCCCTACCTCAACGTCGATCCCGGCACGATGAACCCGTTCCAGCACGGTGAGGTGTTCGTCACCGACGACGGCGCCGAGACCGACCTCGACATCGGGCATTACGAGCGCTTCCTCGACGTGCCGCTCTCGGCCCAGGCCAACGTGACGACCGGCCAGGTCTACAGCCGGGTCATCGCCAAGGAGCGCCGCGGCGAATACCTCGGCGACACCGTGCAGGTCATCCCGCACATCACCAACGAGATCAAGGACCGCATGCGGGAACAGGCCATCCCGCCGGCCGGGGGTCGGGGCGGCGTGCCCGACGTCATCATCACCGAGATCGGCGGCACCGTCGGCGACATCGAGTCGCTGCCGTTCCTCGAGGCCGCCCGCCAGGTGCGTCACGACCTCGGGCGCGACAACTGCTTCTTCTTGCACGTCTCGCTCGTGCCCTACCTCGCCCCGAGCGGGGAGCTGAAGACCAAGCCGACGCAGCACTCCGTCGCGGCGCTGCGCCAGGTCGGCATCCAGCCCGACGCGCTCGTGCTGCGCGCCGACCGCGAGATCCCCGACGGACTCAAGCGCAAGATCGCCCTCGCCTGCGACGTCGACGTCGAGGGGACGATCGCCTGCCCCGACGCGCCGTCGATCTACGACATTCCCAAGGTGATCCACTCCGAGGGCCTCGACGCGTACGTCGTGCGTCGCCTCGGGCTGAGCTTCCGCGACGTCGACTGGACCGACTGGGACCGGCTGCTGCGCCGCGTGCACGACCCCGCCCATCAGATCGAGATCGCGCTCGTCGGCAAGTACATCGACCTGCCCGACGCCTACCTGTCGGTCACCGAGGCCATGCGGGCCGGTGGCTTCCACCACGACGCGAAGGTGTCGATCCGCTGGGTGCGCAGCGACGACTGTCAGACCCCCGAGGGCGCGCAGGCGGCGCTCGGGGGCGTCGACGCCGTGCTCGTGCCCGGTGGGTTCGGCGTGCGCGGCATCGAGGGCAAGGTCGGCGCGCTGACCTGGGCCCGCACCCACCAGGTGCCCACTCTGGGGCTGTGCCTGGGGCTGCAGTGCATGGTCATCGAGTTCGCCCGTGAGGTCGCCGGCATCGAGGGCGCGAACTCCTCGGAGTTCGACCCCGACTCGCCCGAGCCCGTCATCGCGACGATGGCCGAGCAGAAGGAATTCGTGCAGGGCGGCGGGGATCTCGGCGGCACCATGCGCCTCGGGTCGTATCCGGCGAAGCTGACGCGCGGCTCGGTCGTCGCGTCCACCTACGGGCGCACGTTGGTGCACGAGCGGCACCGGCACCGCTACGAGGTCAACAACGCCTACCGCGACCGGCTCGCCGAGGCCGGGCTCGTCTTCTCGGGCACGTCGCCGGACGGCCTGCTCGTCGAGTTCGTCGAGCTGCCGCAGGACGTGCACCCCTACTACGTCGCGACGCAGGCCCACCCGGAGTTCCTGTCGCGGCCGCACCACGCCCACCCGCTCTTCGCCGGCCTCGTCGAGGCGGCGCTGGAACGGCAGCGCGCCGGCCGGCTCGTCGAGGTCGACCGCGCCGACGGCGAGCGGGTCACCGACGACAGCTTCATCGAGGCCGGCGCGTGAGTGCCGGCTCGGGTCTCGACGCGGCGGTGCTGCCCGCGGAGCAGCTCGCCGACCGGCGCGACCCGCGGCCCGTGACGGCGCGCGAGACCCCCTACCGGGGGATGATCTGGGACGTGCGGCGCGACAGCGTCGACCTCGGCGCGGCCGGGGTCGTGCAGCGCGAATACCTCGAGCACCCCGGGGCGGTCGTCATCGCGCCCTACCGCGAGGTGGACGGTCGCGCGCAGGTGCTCATGATCAGCCAGTACCGGCATCCGGTCGGCACCTTCGAATGGGAGCTGCCCGCGGGGCTGCTCGACGTCGACGGGGAGCCGCCGCTCGGCGCGGCCCAGCGCGAGCTCGCCGAGGAGGTCGACCTCACCGCCTCGACGTGGCACGTGCTCGCCGACTTCTACGGTTCGCCGGGCGGCATGAACGAGGCACTGCGGATCTATCTCGCGCGCGACCTGGCCGCCGTGCCCGTGGGGCAGCGTCACGAGCGCGAGGCCGAGGAGCTCGGGATGCCCTGCTATTGGGTCGAGCTCGCCGACGCGGTGGCCGCAGCCCTCGATGGGCGGATCAACAACGCGGCCGCGGTCGTCGGGGTGTTGGCCCTCGAGGCCGCCGCGGCGCGGGACTGGTCGACCCTGCGGGCGGGCGGCGCCCCCTGGCCGCAGCATCCGCGCTATGCCCCCCGCTGAGCGCAAGCCCTCGGCCGGTGCCTCGTTCGGGTCGGCCGCGGCCGCTCCGCAGCGCGACTGTCCCTGCGGTTCGGGACGTCTATTCGCACACTGTTGTGGGCGTTTCCTCCAGGGTGGCGAGGCGCCGGCGACCGCCGAGCAGCTCATGCGAAGCCGCTACAGCGCGTTCGCCCTCGGCGACGTCGACTACCTGCTGCGCACGTGGCATCCGAGCACTCGACCGGCCGGGCTGCGCCTCGACCCTCGCCACGCGTACGTCGGGCTCGAGGTGCTCGGCGTCGAGGCCGGCGGCGCGCGCGACTCCGACGGCAGGGTCACCTACCGGGTGAGCTCGCGGGCGCCTGACGGGCGCGACGGCTCGTTCACGGAGGATGCGCGGTTCACGCGGCGCGGCCGGCGGTGGGTCTACGTCGACGGGGTCATCGAGCCCGGTCGCTGATCCCCGACAGCGCCACGGCCGGGCCCCCGCGAGGACCCGGCCGTGGCGGCCGTGCGTGTGCTCAGGCGCTCTTGCTCCGGGGCCGACGGCCGGTCGCGGCCGTCAACGAGACCACGTCCGCGACGGACCCGCCCGCATCGGCGCCGAGCGACGGCGAGAGGAACGCCTCGATGAGCGCCGCGACGTCGTCGGCCTGATCCATGACCAGCAGGTGCCCCGCCCCAGGCACGACCTCGAGCCGCGACTGCGGCAGCAGCGCCGAGATGATGCGGGCGTTGCTCATCGGCACGACGTGGTCCTGGTCGCCGGTCACGACGAGCGTCGGCATGCGCAGGGCCCACAGCCAGGGCAGGCCGCACCAGATGCTCGCCGCGACGGCCTGGCCGACGATCGACAGCGGGTCGGGCGGCGCCGCGGCGATGGCCTCCTCGTAGGCGGTCAGTGCGGCATCGTCGCGGGCCACCACGCCGCCGTAGGCGCGCCGGGCCGGTTCGCGACAGAACGGCTGCGCCGGCGTCTGGTGCGCGAGCACCGACAGCGACGACAGCGGGTCGCTCGGGATGCCGCCGGCGCCGTAGACCCCGGCCACGAGGATGAGGCGCCGCACCAGGTCGGGGCGCGTCAACGCGAGCTGCTGGGCGACGGCTCCGCCGAAGCTGTAGCCGACGACGTCGACGCGGGTCACGCCGGCGTCGGCCAGCACCCGCGCGCAGAGCCGGGCCAGGCCCGGGACGTCGAGGGTGGGGTAGACGGCCGGGGAATGGCCCATGCCCGGCTGGTCGAACGCGAGGACCCGGCGCGTCGCCGCCAGCCGCGTGATGAGCGGGTCGAGGACGGCGAGGTTGCCGGCGGATCCGTTGATGATGAGGAGGGCCTCGCCGTCGCGTGGACCGGCGTCCCGAACGCGCAGGGGGTGCCCGCTGATGATCCGGGTACGGGTCGAGTCGTGTGGCGAACGGGGCACGCTGCTACTCCTTCGAGAGGGGGCGGATTCCAGGTGGTACACCGGCAGTCAGTCGTGACCACGGCTCGCGAGCATCCGCAAGGCTAACGCGGCAGCGCTCGATATCCCGAACCACTGTGGGTGCTGTCTCCCCTCATCTATCGGTATTTTGCCTGCTGGCGACGCGTGGACGTGATGGCGATCACATGGGCCGACCTGGGCCCTCGATCGAGGCCCACGATCGAGGCCGCGTCGAGGCACGACGAAGGGCGGCGCTCCGGCGTGTGGCCGGTGCGCCGCCCTCGGTCGGCTCGCTCAGGTGGTCGGATGGTTCGCCGGGCGACCCTCGATGAAGTGGAAGATCGTCCAATAGAGCAGCCCGATCATGACGCCACCGCCGACGATGTTGCCCAGCGTCACGGGCAGCAGGTTGCCGAGATAGAAGTTCGACCATGTGAAGTTGGCGAAATCTGCCGGATTGAGACCGGTTTGGGCCCAGAAGTCGGCGCCCGCATGATCCTTGATGAGGATGCCCAACGGGATCATGAACATGTTGGCGACCGAGTGCTCGAAGCCCGAGGCGACGAAGAGGGCGATGGGCATCGTCACCGCGACCACCTTGTCGGTCGTGCTCCGACCCGAGTAGGCGGCCCACACTGCGAGGCAGACGAGCAGGTTGCACAGGATGCCCAGCACGAAGGCCTCGAGGAACGTCTTGTGCAGCTTGGTGGCCGTGATGTCGAGGACGACCGCGCCCCAGCCGCCCTTGGCGTTGTGCCACGTGCCGCCGACGAAGATCAGCGCGACCATCGTCAGAGCCCCGAGGAAGTTGGCCACGTAGACGATGACCCAGTTGCGCAGGAGCTGCAGCCACGTGATCCGGCCGCTGGCCCGGGCGCTGAGCGTCAGCGTCGAGGAGGTGAAGAGCTCGGCGCCGGTGAGCACGACGAGCGCCAACCCGGTCGAGAAGACGACGCCGCCCAGGACGCGCCCCACGCCCCACGGCATCCCGGCGGCGCCGACCTGGCTGGTCGTGAAGAAGATGAAGCCCAGCGCGATGTAGCCGCCGGCGGTGAGCCCCAGCAGGAACGACTTCATCGGCCTGCCGGTCACCTTCGCGTAGGCCGCGTCCTCGGCGGCCTGCGCCATCTGCGCCGGACTCAGCAGCGACCCAGGGGAGGGCGGCGGAGGCGTGTTGGGGGAGTGCGAGGGCATGCCATGTCTCCTGGTGCGGTCGCGGTCGGTCGCGGTGGTCAGATCCTCGCGTTGATGAGCTGGTAGCCGGAGTCCTCGCGCGTGCCACCCAGGCCGTCGCCGAAGCGCTTGTAGTCGTCGACCCACTCCAGTGCGCGGATGTACTTGATCATCTTGTACCCCACGTAGGACTCGATGCGGATGCGCAGCGGGGCACCGAATGTCCAGGGCAGCGGCTTGTCGTTCATCTCCCACGCGAGGATCGACTCGTCCTCGCGGCAGGCATCGATGGGGATGCACGAATAGAAGGGCTCGTTGGGTCGACCGTCGTGCATCGACTGTGCCGTGCCGAACGACGTGACGAGCAGGTACTTGGCGTCGGCCGGCGGTGGCCCGGCGAGGTCCATGACGTCCATGACCTTGGGGCCGGTCCACTTCGCGATGCCGGTCCAGCCCTGCATGCAGGCGTGCAGCGCGATCTGACTCTGCTGCGGCAGGGCCTTGATCTGCTCGAAGGGCACCAGGACGGTGTTCGTGCCCCTGATCTCCAGGACGTAGTCCGTGAAGTCGTTCTCGGCCAGCGCGGTCCACTCCGGCGATTCCTCCGGCGTCGGGTGGCGGCCGTTGGTCCAGTGGTAGGGCGAGATGTCCTTCTCGGTGTAGGTGCCCAGCCGACGGGTGCGCGACTGCATCCTGTTGACCGTCGCCGCGCGCACCCACTCCGTCATGTGGTCGAGGAAGATCTGGCTCTTGCGGCGGTGGTGGACGCTGATGTAGCTGATCGCGATCCAGATCGCGACGACGAGCGCGATGACGGCGAGCATGATGCCGGTCGCCAGGCCGACCCGGGTCGGGTCGTAGCCGCCGAAGACCATGTTCGTCACGTTGTGCGGGCGGTGCACGACGAAGACGAGCGTGACGTGCATGACGATGAAGAGGACGATGAACGCCATGCCGAGGAAGTGGATGGAGCGGGCGGCCTGACGGCCGCCGAACAGCTTGGGCAGCCACGGATACTGGCCGATGACGGCCGGCGACATGACCGGCCCGGTGGCCATCATCAGGGGCGCCGCAACGAAGATCACCACCGAGTACGTGAGTTGCTGCAGCGGACCGTAGGGGTCGAAGTGCTCGATCGGGGGGATGGTGAACGTCGCGTACGTGAGGAACTCGTGCCAGGCCTCCGGGAAGATCGACCACGAGGTCGGCAGGATGCGCCGCCAGTAGCCGGTCGCGAAGAGCAGCGTGACGTAGACGAGGCCGTTGAGCACCCACAGGATCGTCATGAAGCCGTGCCAGTGCCGGCCGAGTCCGGGGTTGCGGCCGCCCGGCAGGGTGAGCCAGCTGGGGGGCTCGGATTCGTCGTCGTGGGCGGTGTAGACGCCCTCCTCCTTCGGGACGACCCGCCGGGTGAATTTCAGCCATTCGGTGCCGGGGCCGCAATCGTTGCGCCAGTACAGGCGCGGGTGGGTGGCGATGATCTGCCATCCCGATCGCAGCAGCATGCCGATGAGGAAGAAGTTGATGAGGTGGCCCGCGCGCAGCCACAACGGAAACTCCAGAGCAGACAAGATTCCTCCCCGCGGGACTGTGGCGCACCGGCGCGCCATGATTGAGTCGGAACTAACCGTGTAAATCTGAGTTTAGTAGGAACAGTCCGTGAAAAATGTGGGTTCTCGGTGGACGGGCTCGCGCTCGGGGCACTTCGTGGTTCGGAATGCGAACTCATGCCGGGGAGGGGTGCTCGAAGGTGTGCCCGGAGGTCGGCGCGGAGGGCAGTGACGCCGGAGTGGGTGCGTGGTCACGGCGCGCGCGCCGTGCTCGGGGGTTCGGTCCCGTCGTCCGCCTTTCGTACGATGGGCGACGGGCCGCCGCACGGCGCCCGACCACAGCAGCGCCCCGCACCGTCTATGCGGGGGCCAGAAAGGAACGCCTCGTGCTTCGTACGCACCAGGCCGGCACCCTGCGTGCCGGCGACACCGGCCAGACCGTGACGTTGACCGGATGGGTCGCCCGGCGCCGCGACCACGGCGGGGTCGCGTTCATCGATCTGCGGGACGCGTCCGGCGTCGTGCAGGTCGTCGCGCGCGACGAGGTGCTCACAGGGGCGGCCCACGACCTGCGCAACGAGTACTGCGTCATGGTGACCGGGCAGGTCGCCCCGCGCGACGAGAAGGACGTCAACCCCGCGCTGCCGACCGGGCAGATCGACGTCGTCGCGAGCGAGATCGAGGTGCTCAGCCCGTCGGCGCCGCTGCCGTTCCAGATCGACGAGCGGGTCAGCGTCGGCGAGGAGGCGCGTTTGAAGTATCGCTACCTCGACCTGCGACGCCCGGGCGCGCACGGCGCCGGGAGCGCGATCCGCTTGCGCAGCAAGGTCAGCCAGGCCGCGCGACGCGTGCTCGACGCCCGCGACTTCGTCGAGATCGAGACCCCGACGCTGACGCGCTCGACACCCGAGGGGGCCCGCGACTTCCTCGTGCCCGCGCGCCTGGCGCCCGGCTCCTGGTATGCGCTGCCGCAGAGCCCACAGCTTTTCAAGCAGCTGCTCATGGTCGCCGGGATGGAGCGCTACTACCAGATCGCGCGCTGCTACCGCGACGAGGACTTCCGCGCCGACCGCCAGCCGGAGTTCACCCAGCTGGACATCGAGATGAGCTTCGTCACCGAAGACGACGTGCTCGAGCTCGGCGAAGCGATCGTCAAGGAGATCTGGCAGCTCATCGGAGTCGACCTGGCGACTCCCCTGCCGCGGATGACGTATGCCGACGCGATGGCCCGCTTCGGCACCGACAAGCCCGACCTGCGCTTCGGCAACGAGCTCGTCGACTGCACACAGTTCTTCGCCGACACCCCGTTCCGGGTCTTCCAGGCCGAGTATGTCGGGGCGGTCGTCATGCCCGGCGGGGCGAGCCAGCCGCGGCGCCAGCTCGACGCGTGGCAGGACTGGGCGCGTCAGCGCGGCTCGAAGGGCCTGGCCTACGTGCTCGTCGGGGAGGGCGGCGAGCTGTCCGGCCCGGTCGCCAAGAACCTCTCGGAGACCGAGCGCGCCGGGCTCGCCGCTCACGTCGGTGCCCAGTCCGGCGACTGCGTCTTCTTCGGCGCCGGCGCGACGAAGAGCTCGCGGGCGCTGCTCGGCGCGGCGCGGCTCGAGATCGGCAAGCGCTGCGGGCTCATCGACGACGGCGCGTGGAGCTTCCTGTGGGTGCTCGACGCCCCGCTCTTCGAGCCGGCGTCCGAGGCCCGCGCCGCCGGTGACGTCGCCGTCGGCGGCGGCGCCTGGACCGCCGTGCACCACGCGTTCACCTCGCCGAAGGCCGAGTTCCTCGACACCTTCGACACCGACCCCGGGCCCGCCCTGGCCTACGCCTACGACATGGTGTGCAACGGCAACGAGATCGGCGGCGGCTCGATCCGTATCCACCGCCGCGATGTGCAGGAGCGGGTCTTCAAGGTCATGGGCCTGAGCGAGGACGAGGCCCGCGAGAAGTTCGGCTTCCTGCTCGATGCCTTCCAGTACGGCGCCCCGCCGCACGGTGGCATCGCCTTCGGGTGGGACCGGATCGTCATGCTGCTCGGTGGGTTCGAGTCGATCCGCGACGTCATCGCCTTCCCCAAGTCCGGCGGCGGCTATGACCCGCTGACCGACGCGCCGGCGCCGATCACGGCGGCCCAGCGCAGGGAGGCCGGCGTTGACGCCAGGCCCGGAGGACACGAGCGGAGCGAGGCCCGGATGGGCCGGTTCGGCGTCGACGCAGAAGGCACCGTTGACGCCAGGCCCGGAGGACACGAGCGGAGCGAGGCCCGGATGGGCCGGCTCGGCGTCGACGCAGAAGGCACCGTTGACGCCAGGCCCGAGAAGAACGGTTCCGGGGACGCCAAGGGCACGCTGGACACCTCGGCCGTCGCGCCCACGCAGAGCTGACGTGGCGGATCGAGACGGGCACATCGAGGAGCGCGGCGAGCGGCCGGCCCCGCTCGCCGTGCTCTTCGACGCCGACGGCGTGCTGCAGTTCGCCAAGGACGGCTGGTTCGAGCGCATCGAGGCCCTGGCCGCGCAGGCCGAGCCGTTGCTGCTCGAGCCGCTCGGGCTCGAGCAGATGTGGGCCGCGGAGTGGCCGGCGCTGCGCGGCGAGGAGTCGTTGCACGACGGCATCGGCCGGCTCGCGCGCGGGCGGGGCCTGCCGGAGGAGTTCGTCGATCGGATCGTCGCGCTGTGGGACAACATCCGCGTCGACGAGTCGGCGTGGCAGCTCGTCCGCGACGTGCGCGCGGGCGGCACCCCCGCCTACCTCGCGACCAACCAACACAGCTACCGGCGCGACATCATGCTCGGGCTCGGCTACGGCGAGCTCGTCGACGCGACGTTCTTCTCCTGTGACGTCGGGGCGGCCAAGCCCGAGGTCGCCTACTTCGAGCGGATCCTCGCGCGTCTCGACGTGCCGGCCCACCGGGTGGTGTTCGTCGACGACGTGCCCGCCAACGTCGAGGCCGCAGCAAGCCTGGGGATCGTCGCGGTGCGGCACGAGCCGTCGGCCGGCTCCGGTGACCTGCGCGCGCTGCTCGCCGAGGCGGGCGTCCCCGGCCTGTAGCGGGTGTGCCCACCCCCCGGGTCGAGCGCGACCGATCGGGGGCACCGGTGCGCCGGGTCGAGCGCGACCGATCGGGGGCACCGGTGCGCCGTGGCGGATGGGGAGCGGTCGGCCCCGTCGGGCTCAACTAGCCTGGCGTGGTGACTGACCTCTTCGGCGCGGCGCGCGAGGGCGAGCGCGGCGGCGACCCGCCGGTCGGCGAGGCCGACACGCGCCCGCCGCTCGCGGTGCGGATGCGGCCGGCGAGCATCGAGGAGGTGCGCGGTCAGCGCGACGTGCTGCGGCCCGGTAGCCCGTTGCGGCGGCTCATCGAGGGTTCCGGGGGTGCGGCGGGGCCGCTGTCGGCGATCATCTGGGGGCCGCCGGGCACCGGCAAGACGACGCTGGCGCACCTCGTCGCGACGGCGGCCGGGCGGCGGTTCGTCGAGTTGTCCGCCGTGACCGCCGGGGTCAAGGACGTGCGCGCGGTCATGGAGTCGGCCGCCCGCGAGCGCGACCTCTACGGCCGGGCGACCGTGCTCTTCCTCGACGAGATCCACCGCTTCTCCAAGGCCCAGCAGGACGCGCTGCTGCCGGGTGTCGAGAACCGTCTCGTCATCCTCGTCGCCGCGACGACCGAGAACCCGAGCTTCTCGATCATCGCCCCGCTGCTGTCGCGCTCGATGCTCATCACGCTGACGTCCCTCACCGACGACGACGTCGCCGACGTGCTGACCTGCGCGGTCACCGACGAGCGCGGGCTGGGCGGCGCCTACCGGCTCACCGACGAGGCCCGCGAGCACCTCGTCAGGATGGCCGGCGGCGACGCCCGGCGGGCGTTGACCTCGCTCGAGGCGGCGGCGGGGGTGGCCGTCGACGCGCGCGCGGCGGGGAGCGGGCTTCCTACGGTCCAGGAGCCACAGGTCATCGAGCTCGCCCACGCCGAGCAGGCCGTCGCGCAGGCCGCGGTCCGCTACGACCGGGCGGGTGGACAGCACTACGACGTGGCGAGCGCCTTCATCAAGTCGATGCGCGGGTCGGACGTCGACGCCGCGCTGCACTATCTCGCGCGGATGCTCGAAGCGGGGGAGGACCCGCGGTTCATCGCGCGGCGCATCGTCATCTCGGCGAGCGAGGAGATCGCGATGGCCGACCCGACCGCGCTGCAGACCGCGGTCGCCGCGATGCACGCCGTCGCCCAGATCGGCATGCCGGAGGCGCGAATCATCCTCGCCCAGGCGGTGGTGCACAACTGCCTCGCGCCGAAGTCGAACGCCTCCTACCTGGCGATCGGCAAGGCCATCGCCGACGTCCGCGCCGGCAAGGGAGCCGCCGTGCCCCCGCCGCTGCGCGGCACCGCCCGTTCGCGCGCCGCGGGCTCGGCGACGCGGGCGGTCGGCCGCCCCGAGGACTACATCTACGCCCACGACGAGCCCGATTCTGTGGCCCACCAGCAGTATCTGCCCGACGATCTCGTCGACGCCGACTACTACCACCCCAAGGCCCGCGGCTTCGAGGAGCGCCTGATCGACCGCTGGGCCTGGCTGCGCAGCAAGCTCGGCAAGCCGCGCTAGGGGTCGGTCGCCCGGGGCGGGCGCGACACGGGGACGACGTCGACGATGCCCAAGAGCCCGATGACGTCGGCGGGGTTGGTCGTGTCATGCGGGAGCTTGTTGGCAGCCGCGACGGCCGCGATCGTCAGGTCGGCGACGCGGCTGCGCGGCGTGCGCCCTATCGCAGAGACGGCGGCACCGATCCGCCCGATCCGCCCGACGATCCGGGAGGCCTCCGCGTCGGACGGGAGCGGATCGGATTCGTGCTCCGTGCGCTGCACGATCTGCGGGCGGCGTGCACGTTCGTCTCT
>JBDIAP010000087.1:0-16560 GCA_039812485.1 Kineosphaera sp. | reverse complement strand
CCGGACGCAGCGTCGTCGCAGCGGGATTGGCCGACGCCGCCGCGGCGGCGGGGGCGCCCACCGTGCTCGTCGACGCGGACCCCTACGGGGGCTCGCAGGCGGTCCGGCACGGTCTGCTCGACGAGTCCTCGGGACTTCTGCGCGCGACGCGACTCGCCGACCGCGGCCGGCTCGACGCGGCCCACCTGGCCCGCTGCGTCGCGACGCTGCGCGGCGGCCTGGGGCTGCTGACCGGCCTGCCCGATTCGGCGTCGTGGCCGCGGCTGCGCCCGGCGGCCTTGGAGGTCGTGCTCCAGGCGTGCCGGGTCGCGACCCCGCTGACCGTCGTCGACTGCGGTTTCTGCCTCGAGGAGGACGAGGAGCTCTCCTACGACACCGATGCGCCACGTCGCAACGGGGCGACCCTGACCGCGCTGCGCGCCGCCGACCTCGTCGTCGCGGTCGGCGCCTGCGACCCGGTGGGCATCGCCCGGCTCCGCACCGAGCTGCCCGTGCTCGCCGACCTCCTGCCCGAACCGCTGCCCGTCGTCCTCAACCGGACCGGACCGGGGTCGAGGCAGACCTGGGCCCGCGAGGCCGAGGCGGCGCTGCGCGCGCAGGCCGCCGTCGGCGCCGTGCACCGGCTACCGGACGACCCGTCGGCGCTGGAGGCCCAGCTCGTCGCGAGGGTGCCCCTGCGCGAGGCCGCGCCGGATTCGGTCCTGGCCGCGGGGTGCGCCGACCTCGTCCAGCGGCTACTGCGGCGGCAACCGGTGACGGGGGCCCACGCGTGACGATCTGTGTGACGATGTGGCGATGCCCGAGCGACTGAACTCCGTCGACGCCTCGTTCCTCTACCTGGAGAACGCGCGCAGCGCCATGCACGTGGGGTCGGTCCTGCTCTTCGACGCCCCGAAGGACGGCCCCGATCTCGGCAGGATCGTCGACCTCGTCGCGGCCCGGATCGACGAGGTGCCGCGCTATCGCCAGCGGGTGCGCGAGATGCCCGTCGGGCTCGCGGCGCCGGTGTGGATCGAGGACGGCGCCTTCGACCTCGGCTACCACGTGCGTCGTGCCGCACTGCCGCGGCCGGGCTCGCTCGCCCAACTCGAGGAGTTCGTCGGGCGCATCTACGGGCGGCCGCTCGACCGGTCGCATCCCCTGTGGGAGCTGTATCTCGTCGAGGGCCTGGAGGCCGGGGGATTCGCGATCGTCACCAAGACCCACCTCGCGCTCGTCGACGGCGTCAACGCGCTCGACCTCGGTCATCTCATCCTCGACGAGACACCCGACCCCGAGCCGCACGTGCGGGTGGAGCGCGCGCCGGCGCGCGAGCCCGGCGACCTCGAGCTCATCGCCCGCAGCGTCGTCGATCTGGCGACGCACCCCGGGCGCCTGTGCGGCCGGCTCAAGCGCGGCGTCGGCGACGTCGCGCAGACCGCCGGCCGGGTGCTCGGCGCCGCCGGCGGGGTGGCCGGCACGATCCTGCGCACGGCCGCCGCGCCGGCCCCGGAGACCCCGCTCAACGTCGTCACCGGCGCCCCGCGGCGGGTGCACTTCGTCAGCGCGCCGCTGGCGGATTTCCGGGCGGTCCGCGACGACGCGATCGCGCGCGCCGGGGGCGTCGGACCCCACATCACGACGACCGACGCGATCCTCGCGGTCATCACCGGCGCGCTGGCGGCGTGGCTCGCGGGCCGCGGCCAGGCCGTCCATTCGGGCACGATCGTGCGGGCCCTCGTGCCGGTCGGGGTCGGCGCCGGACACCGCACCGTAGGGCTCGTCAACGAGCTGCACGGCGCCGTCGTCGACCTGCCCGTCGGGGAGGGCAACCCGCACGTGCGGCTCGAGCGCATCGCCTACCAGATGCGGCGGCAGACGCGCGGCGGACAGGCCGTCGGGGCCTCCTCGCTCGCCGGCCTCGCCGGCTTCGCCCCGCCGACCCTGCACCACCTCGGCGCCCGCATGGGCAGCGCGATGTCGCGACGCTTCTTCAACCTCGTGGTCGTCAACGCGCCCGGCCCGCAGCACCCGCGGTATGTCGCGGGGTGCCGTCTGCGGGCGGGCTACCCGGTCGTGCCCCTGGCCACCGGGCAGGCGCTGAGCATCGGCCTGACCTCCTACGACGGCACGGTCGGCATCGGCCTGACCGGGGATCGGGGCGCCATGCCCGACCTGGAGTTCATCGGCACGTGTCTGCTCGACGCGCTCGACGCACTGCGCCACCCCATCAGCGAAGGATCGTGAGGACATGACCGACACCCGCGTCTATGCCCGCGTGACCCGCGCCGACCTGGGCGCCTGGGCCGCCGCGAGCGACGCCGACCTCCGCGGGCAGCCGGTGCACGCCGTCACCGACCGGGCGCGCGCGGCCTTCCCCGACGACGACGAGGAGGAGCTGGAATATGCGGCGCTCTGGTCGGCCGCCGAGGATGCCGGGGCCGCAGGGCTCAGCGCGGCCGGCGCGCACGCCGCGGCCGGCGCGACGGTCGTCGCCGCGCTCGACGTGCCGGCGGCGTGGGTGCGCCCCAGCGGCGGCGACGACCCGCACCGCGGCTTCGAGGTCGCCCTCGAGCGGCCGGTGCCGCGAGCCCGGCTCGTCGCCCTGCACGTGCTGCCGGCCGACGCCGGCCCCGACGACGAGCTGTCCTGGTATGACGCCGACGAGCTCGACGCGGTGCTCCACCTGCCGTGACGGCCGACCCGTCGCCGCAGCGCCCCGGGTGTGTCAGCTCTGGGCGCGCAGCGCGGTCTCGGCGGCGCGAGCCTGGCGCCGCAGCGTGGCGACGGCCCGCCCGGAGTCGGTGCGCAGCCGGTGCACGCGCAGCCGGAGCGTCTCGCGGCGCACCTGGCACTCACCCGGTGCGTCGCGGCCGATCGTGTCGGCGCAGGCGGCGAGCTCGCGCTCCTGGCGCTGGAGCGCGGCCATCGTGATCGCGAACTCGCACAGCGCCGCCGCGAGGGACTCGATGGCGGCCAGGGCCTGCTCGCACGCCGGATCCTGCACACTGTGGTGTGCGGTCGGCGCGGCGTCCTGACTCCGCCCGCACTCACGCACCCCGCGGGCGCCCCGCGCCAGCGCGGCGGCCGCCGCGGTGCATCCCGCCACATCGGTGTCGGCCACGAGTCCGGCCCCGTCGGCGCCGTGGCCGAGGAAGCAGCCGGCCAGCTGCGCGGGGGTCATGGCGCTCACGTCCATGACGAGACACGCTCGTAGGCGGCGGCGAGCGCCTCCTCGACCGCGCGCTGCGCGTCGGGGTCGCCGGTGTCGGGCGCGAGGGTCGCCAGATCCTCGGCGAGCGAGCGCGCCTGCACCTGCGCGGCAGGCGAGAGTCGCTGGGCGTCGGCGCCCGGCGGATCGGCCGTGGCGGCGACGGGGGCGGCGCGGAAGCGATGCGAGACAGGACGAGACACGGGCTTCAGCGTAGGCGAGTCGCCGGGTGCCGCCGCCCGGCGGCCCACAGGAGGGGTCAGCGGTTCGTGCGGGCGCGACCCTCCGGCCTGGTGAAGAAGCGGTGCCGGTCGCAGCGGCGGCCTAGCATCGTGGGGACGGGCACAACGTCGTGCCCTCGCGCCACGGAAACCGATAAGGGTGATTTCGCCGACATGTCCGCATCCCTGGAAGAGTCCCGCCAGCACATCCTCACGGAGGCCGCCGATCTGGTGGACCGCTCCGTCGACGATCCGCGCGCGCTGCTCGAGCGCTACTACCGCCATGTGGCCACCGAGGATCTGCTCGACCGCCGTCCCGAGGATCTCGTCGGGGCCGCGCTCTCGCATCGGTCCCTGGCGCTGGAGCGCCGCCCGGGCCAGACTCGCGTGCGGGTCTTCACCCCCTCGGTCGAGGAGGAGGGCTGGGCCACGGGCCACACGGTCATCGAGATCGTCACCGACGACATGCCGTTCCTCGTCGACTCCGTCACCGCCGAGCTCGATCGCCAGGGTCGGGCCGTCCACCTGATCGTGCACCCCCAGCTCGTCGTCTGCCGCAACGCCGAGGGCCGCCTGCTGCACGTGCGCGACCTCGACGTCGACCGGGTGGGCGCGGACGGCGACGAGGAGTCGGGAGCGGAGGTGTGCGCCGAGTCGTGGATGCACCTGCAGATCGACCGCGAGTCCGACCTGCCCGACCGCGAATACATCGCCGATCGCCTGCGGGGAGTGCTCGCCGACGTGCGGGTCTCCGGGCAGGACTGGCCGGCGATGCAGCAACGCGCCCAGGATCTCGCCGAGGAGATCGCGCAGCGGCCGCCGGCCACCATCGACGAGGCCCAGCGCGTCGAGGGCCGCGAGCTGCTCGACTGGATGGCGCAGGGCCACTTCATCTTCCTCGGCTACCGCGAATACACGCTCGAGCGGCGGGACGACGGCGAATACCTCGCGACGGTGCCCGGCTCGGGGCTGGGCCTGCTGCGCGACGACGCGACGACGGGCGAGGGCGGCGAGGCCGATCACCTCGGGGCGACGAAGCTGCCCGCGACGGTCGCGGCGAAGGCCCGAGAACACCAGCTGCTCATCGTCACGAAGGCCAACTCCCGCTCGCCGGTGCACCGCAACGTCTATCTCGACTATGTCGGCGTCAAGAGCTTCGACGAGCAGGGCGAGGTGACGGGGGAGCGGCGCTTCCTCGGGCTCTTCACGGCCAGCGCCTACACGTCGTCGGTCTCGGTCGTCCCCTTCATCAACAGCAAGGTCGACGCGGTCCTGCGGCGGTCCGGCTTCACCGACGACAGCCACCTCGCCAAGGACCTGCTCGGCGTGCTCGAGAACTTCCCCCGCGACGAGCTCTTCCAGGCCGACGCGGGGCAGCTCGCGCAGACCGCGCTCGCCGTCGTGCACCTCGCGCAGCGCCGGCGCACCCGCCTCTTCCTCCGCAAGGACGACTACGGCCGGTTCATGTCGTGCCTGGTGTTCCTGCCCCGCGACCGCTACAACACCGCGGTGCGGCTGCGCATGGAGGGCATCCTGCGCGACGCGTTCGGAGCGCAGTCGCCCGACGCGGTCGAATACACGACCCGCGTCTCGGAGTCGACGCTCGCCCGGCTGCACTTCGTCGTGCGGCTGCCGTCTCAGGAGGCCGCGGCCGGCGTCGACGTCGCCGAGCTCGAACGCCGGCTCGTCGACGCGACCCGCACGTGGGCCGAGGATCTCGCCGAGGCGACCCGCGCCGAATACGGCGAGGAGCACGCGGCGCGCATCCTGCGCCGCTACGGGCAGTCCTTTCCCGAGGCCTACAAGGAGGACTTCCACCCCCGGGTGGCCGTCGCCGACCTGCAGCACATCGAGCGGCTGGAGAACGAGGGCGACTTCAGCCTCAACCTCTACCACTCGCCGGGCGCCCCCGAGGGTGAGCGCCGCCTCAAGCTCTATCGCCGAGGGCCCGTGTCGTTGTCGTCGGTCCTGCCCTACTTCACCGACCTCGGCGTGGTCGTCACCGACGAGCGACCCTACGAGCTGCGTCGCAGCGACGGGGTGAAGCTGCACGTCTACGACTTCGGCCTGCTCGCCCCCGACGAGCGCAGCTGGACCCGCGGCCCCGAAGGTGCCCGCACGGCCTTCCAGGACGCCTTCGAGGCGGTCTGGCAGGGGCGCGCCGAGTCCGACGGCTTCAACGCCCTCGTGCTCACCGCCGGCCTCACCTGGCACCAGGTCGTCATCCTGCGCACGATCGCCAAATACCTGCGCCAGGCGGGCACGACCTTCAGCAACGCCTACCTCGCCGGCACCCTGCAGCGCAACGCCTCGATCTCGCGGCTGCTCGTCGAGCTCTTCGAGGCCCGCTTCGACCCCGACCGCTTCACCGGCACCGCCAAGGAGCAGGAGGTGGGCCGCCAGGTCGCCGAGCAGACCGGCACCCAGGCCATCCTGCGGGCCCTCGACGAGGTGAGCAGCCTCGACGAGGACCGCATCATCCGCTCGTTCCTGCAGGTCGTGCACGCGACGCTGCGCACGAACTTCTATCAGGTCGACGAGGAGGGGCGGCCGCGTCCCACGGTGTGCCTCAAGCTCGACCCCCGCTCGATCCCGTGGCTGCCCGACCCCAAGCCGATGTTCGAGATCTGGGTCTACGGACCGCGGGTCGAAGGCGTGCACCTGCGCTTCGGGCCGGTCGCCCGGGGCGGGCTGCGCTGGAGCGACCGCCGCGAGGACTTCCGCACCGAGATCCTCGGCCTCGTCAAGGCGCAGATGGTCAAGAACGCCGTCATCGTGCCCACGGGCTCCAAGGGCGGCTTCTACGCCAAGCAGCTGCCCGACAGCAGCGATCGCGAGGCGTGGCTGGCCGAGGGCATCGAGGCGTACAAGCTGTTCATCAGCGCGCTGCTCGAGGTCACCGACAACCGGGTGGGCGCCGAGATCGTCGCCCCGCCGCGCGTCGTGCGCCACGACCCGCAGGACCCCTACCTCGTCGTCGCCGCCGACAAGGGCACGGCGAGCTTCTCCGACATCGCCAACGGCGTGGCCCAGTCCTACGGCTTCTGGCTCGACGACGCCTTCGCCTCCGGCGGCAGCGCGGGCTACGACCACAAGGGCATGGGCATCACGGCGCGCGGCGCCTGGGAGTCGGTCAAGCGGCACTTCCGCGAGCTCGGGGTCGACACGCAGACGCAGGACTTCACGGCGGTCGGCATCGGCGACATGAGCGGCGACGTCTTCGGCAACGGCATGCTGCTGTCCGAGCACATCCGCCTCGTCGCGGCCTTCGATCACCGGCACGTCTTCATCGACCCCGATCCCGACGCCGCCACCTCGTATGCCGAGCGCCGCCGCCTCTTCGAGCTGCCCCGCAGCTCGTGGGCCGACTACGACACGAGCCGCATCAGCGCCGGCGGCGGCGTCTTCCCCCGCACCGCCAAGTCGATCACGCTCACCGACGAGATCCGGGCCGCGCTCGGCCTCGCCGACGACGTGCGCACGCTGACCCCCGCCGAGCTCATCAAGGCGGTGCTGCTCGCGCCGGTGGACCTGCTGTGGAACGGCGGCATTGGCACCTATGTCAAGGCCTCGACCGAGAGCGACGCGCAGATCGGCGACCGCGCCAACGACGCCATCCGCATCGACGGCGATCAGCTGCGCGTCAAGGTCGTCGGCGAGGGCGGCAACCTCGGCTGCAGCCAGCTCGGGCGCATCGAGGCCGCGCTGGCCGGGGTACGCATCAACACCGACGCCATCGACAACTCGGCGGGGGTCGACACCTCCGACCACGAGGTCAACATCAAGATCCTGCTGACGGGCCTCGTGCGCGACGACGACCTCACCCGCAAGCAGCGCGACGAGCTGCTCGCGTCGATGACCGACGAGGTCGGGCTCGCGGTGCTGCGCGACAACTACGAGCAGAACGTGCTGCTCGGCAACGCCCGCGCCCAGAGCGTCGAGATGGCCCCGCTGCACGAGCGCTTCATGGAGTGGCTCACCGAGCGCGGCGAGCTCGACCGCGCGCTGGAGTTCCTGCCCGACGACGCGACCCTGTCGGGGCGCATCGAGGAGGGGCTGGGGTTGACGTCGCCGGAGTTCTCGGTGCTCGTCGCCTACGCCAAGCTGGCGCTCAAGGCCGACCTCACGGCCGGGGACCTCGCCGACGAGCCGTGGTTCGCGCGCACGCTCGCCGACTACTTCCCCGAGCCCATCCGCGATCGGTATGCCGACCAGCTCGCCACGCACCCGCTGCGGCGCGAGATCGTCGTCAACGCCGTCGCCAACTCGGTCGTCAACCGCGGCGGCATCACGTTCGTCTACCGGGCGATGGACGAGGTCGGTGCGACCGCGGAGCAGGTGGCGCGCGCCTTCGTCGTCGCCCGCGAGGTCTTCGACCTGGCGCGGTTCGTCGCCGCCGTCGAGGCGCTCGACAACGTCGTGCCGGCGAGCGTGCAGACGCGGCTCTACCTGGAGTTCCGGCGGCTGCTCGACCGGGCGGTGCGCTGGTTCCTCCAGAATCGCCCGGCGCGGCTCGACGTCGCCGCCGAGATCGAGCGGTTCGGCGGCAACGTCGCCGTCGTGCGGTCCAGCATCGACGACTTGCTGCTGGGGCGGGAGCGGGAGCGCATGCTCGCCGACGCGGACAAGCTCATCGAGCAGGGGCTGCCCGAGGGGCTGGCGCGGGCCTCCGCGTCGCTGCTCGACGTCTACTCCAGCCTCGACATCACCGAGCTGGCCCTGGACCTCGGCCGCCCGGTCGAGGAGGTGGCGCAGGTCTACTACGCGGTCTCGGAGAAGTTCGACATCGACGCCCGGCTCTCGCAGGTGACGCGGCTGCCACGGGCCGATCGGTGGGATTCGCTGGCCCGCGGCGCGATGCGCGACGACCTCTACACGGTGCTCGACGCGCTGACCCGGTCGGTGCTCGAGACGACGGACGAGGGCGAGGTCGACGAGCGCCTGGCGGCGTGGGCGTCCGACAACGAGGCGACGCTGGAACGCACTCGCAAGGCCCTGGCGGGGCTCGACGAGCAGGCCGAGCCGAGCCTGGCGTCGCTGTCGGTGGCGCTGCGCACCCTGCGCAGCGTCGTGCGGGCGGGCAACGCCTCGACCTGACCGGTGCCGCTGCCGTCGAGCGTCGGGGCGGGCTGCGGCCCGCCCCGGCCGGCCACCGGCGGTCACGTACCCTGCACAGGTGGCGACCATCCAAGACGTGCTCGCGCGCGCCCCGCACCTGCGGGCCGTCGACATCGACTGGCTGCACCTGCTCGTCGGCGACTGGCAGCTCATCTCCGACCTGTCGTTCTCCGACCTCGTGCTGTGGGTGCGGGTCGACGCGGGGGCGACCGACCCCGACTACAGCCTCGGGACCGCGGAGTGGGTCGTCGCCACCCACGTGCGACCCAACACCGGGCCGCTCGTCTTCTTCGACGACATCATCGGCTCCCGCGCCGGCGGCGAGCGCCGCGCGCTGCTCGACCGGTGCGCGGAGCAGGTGCGCATCGTCAAGGACTCCTCGGCGCGCCGCTTCGACGACTCGACCTGGCGGCAGGAGGCGATCCCGGTCGTGCGGGCCGGGCGGGTGCTCGCGGTGATCACCCGCCACAGCAACGCCGCGCCCCCGCGGGTGCCGAGCCGCCTGGAGCTGACCTATCTCGCGCTCGCCGAGCAGCTCGCCGAGATGATCTCGCGGGGCGAGTTCCCGACCGCGGGGGCGCCCACCGGGCAGCGGCGAGGGGCCCCGCGGGTGGGCGACGGCGTCGTGTGGCTCGACGCCGAGGGCGTCATCACCTACGCCAGTCCCAACGCGATCTCGGCGCTGCACCGCATCGGGCACCCCGGTGAGATCTTGGGAGCCTCCCTCAGCGAGGTCGTCTCCGACGTGCTCGAGGACAACTCGATCGTCGACGAGTCGCTCGTGCTCGTGCTCACCGGCAAGGCTCCGTGGCGCAGCGAGGTCGACGCCCGAGGCGCGAGCCTGAGTCTGCGCGCGATCCCGCTGACCAGCCAGGGCGAGCGGATCGGCGCCCTCGTGCTGCTGCGCGACGTCAGCGAGCTGCGGCGCCGCGAGCGGGAGCTGCTGACCAAGGACGCGACGATTCGCGAGATCCACCACCGGGTGAAGAACAACTTGCAGACCGTCGCGGCGCTGCTGCGCCTGCAGGCCCGGCGCGTCGGCGACCAGGGCGCCAAGGCCGCGCTGGAGGAGGCAGGTCGGCGCATCGCGACGATCGCGCTCGTGCACGACACGCTGAGCCGCACGATCGACGAGGACGTCGATTTCGACGACGTGCTGACCCGGGCCCTCAACGCGGTCGTCGAGGTCGCGACCGACGGGCCGCCGGTGGAGTGGCGGCTCACCGGCACGTTCGGCCGGGTGGGGGCCGAGGACGCCACGGCACTGGCGATGATCATCACCGAGCTCGTGCAGAACGCGGCCGAACACGGCCTGGCACAGACCGGGGGAGAGGTCGTCATCGATGCCCAGCGCGGCGTCAAGCGCCGGCTCACGGTCACCGTCACCGACGACGGCGCGGGGCTGCCGGAAGGCTTCCGGCCGGGCCGCTCAGGGCTGGGCACGCAGATTGTCAGCGCGCTCGTCGAGGACCTCCGGGGGCGCATCACGTGGGCGCATGCGCGGCCGCGCGGCACGCAGGTGAGCTTCACGGCGCGGCTGCGGCCGTCGCGGGCCCGGGCGGTGCCGGTTGCCGAGGTCCTCGATTAGCCGTCCTCGACCAGCCGCGGGCACGCGATGACGGCCGACAGAGCCTGCTCTGTCGGCCGTCGCGGCGTGTGCGCCCGGGCGGGGGAAGCCCCTCAGTGCCCGGGAATGCTGTTGTGCTGGGAGTTGTGTGTGCTGGGAGTGCGGTGTGTGCAGGGCGTGCTCTGAGTGCGTCGGCTGGGCTCAGCCGACGCGCCGGCTGGTCAGCTGGCGCGTCGGGCCCGAGCGTTGCGGCGCTTGAGGGCACGACGCTCGTCTTCGGACAGCCCGCCCCAGACGCCGGCGTCCTGACCGGACTCCAGCGCCCACTTCAGGCAGATCTCCTGCACCTCGCACCGACGGCACACCGCCTTGGCCTCCTCGATCTGCAGGAGGGCAGGACCGGTGTTGCCGATCGGAAAGAAGAGCTCGGGATCCTCGTCCAAGCACGCAGCGCGGTTGCGCCAATCCATCGGGTTTGCTCCTTGCCTCGTTGTCCACCCACTCGGTCCTGATTCACCGACCTGCGCGGACGTCTTGCCCATTCACATCGTGACGCGTCAACACTCGCGACCGATGTGGACATTCCAGTTGCGTCTTCGCCGCTCCCCCGATGCACGATGGCTGTACGGCACCTCGCGGCCTTGGGCGCGTCGGTCTCGTCGAGACGTGGAAACCTCGCCGAGACGCTTCACCCATAACTCCGACGACGCTGTCGATGTTCCTAGCCTCACAGAGGCCCCCGGAGCCGGGCAAGGCGTTAAGGATACTTTGCGCGACGTGGCGCGCGTGACCTCCGTCACATTCCTTCGATGGTGGCCGCCCGCGCACGGGCTCGCGGCCGCACCTTCTCCGCACCTCCTACCGGTAGCGGGTCCGCGCCCGAATCGTCTGCCGCGCCGGTGCCGCCGGCGCGCGCGAGCGTCGTGATCGCGACCCGACGGCCGCCGTGACCAGGCCATGTGAGGCGTCGCCACGGGTCGTGTGATCACCAAGGGTGCGTGCCGTCGTCAGAGCCGGTAGCGTGAACCTACGTTTCCGTAAGTTCGTGCCGAGCGGTCGTCGGCCACGTCTGCCTCGCTCCACACCGTCCATGCGCCTCGGAGGTGCCTGAGTTGTCGTCCACATCGTTGCCCGTCGTCATCCAGGGAGGGATGGGTGTCGCCGTGTCGTCCTGGTGGATGGCTTCCAGCGTGGCCCAGGCGGGCCATCTCGGCGTCGTCTCCGGCACGGCCCTCGATGCCGTCCTCGCCCGCCACCTCCAGGACGGCGACCCGCAGGGGCACGCGCGGCGCGCGATGGCTCACTTCCCGTGTCAGGACATGGCCGGGCGGGTGCTCGACCGCTACTTCCGGGAGGGCGGACGGGGCGGCGCTCCCTACCGGCCCAATCCGACGCTGACCGTCGAGCCCAGCAAGGCCGCCGTCGAGCTGTCGGTCCTCGGCAACTTCGTCGAGGTGTGGCTCGCCAAGGAGGGCCACGACGGCCTCGTCGGCATCAACTTCCTCGAGAAGATCCAGATGGCGACACCGACGGCCGCGCTCGGAGCGATGCTCGCCGGGGTCGACTACGTCCTCATGGGCGCCGGCATCCCGCGCGAGATCCCGCGCCTGCTCAACGACCTGGCGGCCGGTCGGCGCGGCGGCGTCACCATCGACGTCGCCGGCGGCACGAAGCGCTACACGAGCAGCATCGATCCCGTCGAGGTCATGGGCGCGGCGCTGCCCGCCGAGCTGAAGCGGCCGGACTTCCTGGCCATCGTGTCGCTGCACTCGCTGGCGTCCTACCTCTTCCGTGATGCGGAGATCCGGCCGGAGGGCTTCGTCGTCGAGGGGCCGCCCGCCGGAGGGCACTCCGCGCCCCCGCGCGGCAAGATGCAGCTCGACGACGACGGCCAGCCCATCTATGGGACGCGGGACATGCCCGACCTGCAGAAGATCGCCGACCTCGGCCTGCCCTTCTGGCTCGCCGGGGCCTACAGCAGCCCCGACAAGGTGGCCGACGCCCTGGCGACCGGGGCGACCGGAGTGCAGTGCGGCACGATCTTCGCGCTGTCGACCGACACCGGGCTGGCGCCCGCGGTCCACGACCAGCTCATGGACCGCCTGCGGCGCGGCGTGCTGACCGTGCGCAACGACCCTCTGGCCTCCCCGACGGGCTTCCCCTTCAAGGTGGCCAAGCTGCCCGGCACGATGTCGCAGCACGAGGTCTACGAGGCGCGCCCGCGGCTGTGCGACTTGTCCTACCTGCGCACCCCTTACGAGCGGCCCAACGGCACGCTGGGCTATCGGTGCGCGTCCGAGCCCGAGGACGCCTACCTCAAGAAGGGCGGCAACCTCGAGGACACGATCGGGCGCAAGTGCCTGTGCAACGCGCTCATGGCCAACATCGGCATCGGTCAGGAGCGCAAGGACGGGTATGTCGAGCTGCCCGGCGTCACGCTCGGTCAAGACCTCGAGGGGCCGCGCGAGCTGCTCGAGATCTATCCCGACGGGTGGAGCGCCGCGCAGGCGCTGGAGTGGCTCCTGACCGGGGTGCCGCGCGCCGACGCCGCGCGCCGCGACTCGGTTCCGGCTTGAGCTGCCGGACCGAGCTGTCGGCCTGGGCTTAGGGCTGAGCTGTCGGCCTGGGCTGCCGGGCTGAGCTGCCTGAACGTCGCCTGATCCCGCGCGCCGCGTGGACCCCGGGGACTCCCAGTCCGGTGGGTTAGCGTGGCGGATATGAAGCTGTTCGGCCGCCGGTCCAGACGTCAGATCCTGCGCGCCGTCGGCTTCGGGCTCGCCGCCGGCGGCGCCGCGCAGCTCGTGGCGGCCACGGCGGTCGTCACGGTCGACGAGATCCGCAAGCGCCGGTGCACTCCGGCCGCCGGGTTTCCGAGCGCCCCGCCGCGAGAGGTCGAGGTGGCGGGCAACCAGGTGACGACCTACACCCACGGGGACGACCTCTACGACGACATGCTCGCCGCCATCGACGCGGCCCAGCGGTCGGTCTTCTTCGAGTTCTTCATCTGGAAGGACGACCGCATCGGCACGCGGTTCAAGGAGGCCCTCATCGCCGCCGCCGACCGCGGGGTGCAGGTGTTCATCGTCTACGACGGGTTCGCCAATCTCGTGGTGCCGCCGGCCTTCTATCGCTTCCCCGAGACCATGCACGTGTTGCGTTTCCCGGTCGTGCGCTGGGGGATGCTGCGCCTCGACATGCGCCATTTCGGGCGCGACCACCGCAAGATCCTCGTCGTCGACGGCGAGGTCGGGTTCGTCGGGGGATACAACATCGGCGACCTCTATGCGAGCAAGTGGCGCGACACGCATCTGCGCGTCGTGGGCCCCGCCGTGTGGGAGCTCACCGATGCGTTCGTCGACTTCTGGAACGAGTATCGCCATCAGGCCCGCCACCCCGAGCTGCCCGATCTGGGCACGAAGGAGTGGAACGCGCAGATCCGAGGCGCCCGCAACGCCCCGAGTCGCATGCTCTTCCCGGTGCGGGGGCTCTATCTCGACGCGATCGAGCGCGCGGCCCAGCACATCTTCATCACCCAGGGCTATTTCATTCCCGACAACGAGATCCTCACGGGCCTGCTCAAGGCCGCCTCGCGCGGCGTCGACGTGCGGGTCATCGTGCCCGAATACTCCAACCACGTCATCGCCGACTGGGTCGCCCGCGCCTATTACTCCGAGCTTCTCGCCGGCGGGGTGACGATCTGGCTCTATCGCGACGCGATGGTGCACGCCAAGACGGCCACCGTCGACGGCGTCTGGAGCACCGTCGGCACGGCGAACATCGACCGCCTCTCGATGACCGGCAACTACGAGGTCAACCTCGCGCTCTACAGCGACGACATGGCCGCGAAGATGCAGGAGATCTTCGAGATGGATCTCGGCAACTGCCGCCAACTCACCCTCGAGGAATGGGAGCAGCGCGGGAGGCTGCCGCGCATCGCCGAGCGCTTGCTGGCGCCGCTGCACCCCTTGATGTAGCACCCAGATGGGCGGCCCCGGGACTGGGGGTCGACCCCGGGTGCCTCCCGTCCGAGCCGCGGCTGAACGCGACCGTGGCCAAAGGCGACCGGGGCCGAACGCGACCGGGATTGGGCACCCACGCGCCGCAATTGCCTCAGATCGGGCCCCTCGACGCCGAACTCGGCAGTAGGCGGCGACGCGCGACCGCGCTCGCGGCGCCGCGTGGCGGCGAACAACGAGGTCAGGAGGAGTCTGGTCGTGCACGTGGTCGGCGCACAGGGCTTGCGCGGGACGGTGCGGGAGTGGTGGCAGCGTGTGCCGCGCACCCCTGCCGCGACGTGCCTGGCCTACGCGTTGTGCTACGCCGCGGTCGCTCTGGGCGGGCGGCTCGTCGTGCCCGCGGGGGCCGGCCTCGCCTACTTCTGGCCGGCCGCCGGCGTCTCGTTCCTGTGGGTCAAATACGTCCTGCGCCTGCCCGGTGGGGTGCGGCGCCCCGAGTTCGCGTGGTCGCTGGCGTTGCTCGCCGTCATCACGTATGCCGTCAACGCCTGGGGCGGCCTGCCGTGGCTCGAGAACCTCGCGCTCACCGTCGGCGGTGTGCTGCACCCGCTGGTGGCCGCCGCCTACTTCGTGCGCACCGGGCCGTCGGGCATCTTCGACAGCCGGCGCCGGATCGTCGACCTGCTCGTCGCCTCGTGCCTGGGCGCCCTGGCCTCGCTGCCGTTCGGGCCGCTCGTCGCCGTCGCCGAGGGCGACACCTGGTGGACGCTGCCGATGTGGCTGCTGCGGCAGTCCGCCGGCACCTTCCTCGTGGCGCCCCTCGGGCTGCGGGTCTTCCGCCGGCACCCCCGCGAACTGCCGCAGCGCACGTGGCGGCACGCACTGCTCGTCACCCTGGTGACCGCCGGCTTCGTGATCATCACCTTCTTCGTGATCCCGCAGGTGCCGCAGAGCTTCCTCTTCGTCACCGTCTCGATCTGGGTCGCCTCGACCCGGCGCACCAACGAGACGATCCTGCATGCCTTCCTGCTCAGCCTGACCTCGATGGGGCTGACGCTGGCGGGCTTCGGGCCGTTCTCCAGCCAACCGCCCATGCTGCAGGCGGCCCTCTCGCAGGGACTCATCCTCGTCCTGGGCATCGCTTCGCTGAGCATCGTGCTCGGCCGCGAGGAGCAGGCCCGGCTCGTCAGCCAGGTGCGGGCCTCGGAGGAGGCCAGCGCGGCGCAGGCCCTGCTCATGGACCGGATCGTCGACACGATGGACGACGGTCTCGTCGTGGTCGCCGAGGGCGGAGACATCATCGTCATGAACCTCGCCGCCCGACGCCTGCTCGACTGGCCGTCGGACCACGCGGGCGGGGCCGAGCCGTCGCTCGACATCCTCTACGACCCCACCTTCAGCGAGCCGCGCATCGTCAACGAGGCCCTCCTCGGCCGCAGCCCCGACCCCGTCGACGTCATGCCCGTGTTGCCACCGGGCGCGGGGGAGCGGATCCTCTCGGCGCGTGCCGTGCCGTGCATCGGCGAGGAGGGCACGGTGCAGGTCGTCGTCGTGCTGCTCGACGTCACCGAACAGCGCCGTCGCACCGCCGAGCTGACCAGCTTCGCCGGCGTCATCGCGCACGACCTGCTCAATCCGCTCGGGGCCGTCGAGGGCTGGACCGAGATGCTGGCCGACGAGATCGAGGAGACCCACCCCGGCCTCGGCGACAATGCGCTGCGACGCATCCGGGCCTCCGCGACGCGCATGCGCGGCATCATCACCGGCCTGCTCAACTACAGCGTGGCCCGCGAGGGTGAGCTCAGCGTCTCGGACTTCCCGCTCGCCGACGCCATCGGTGAGGTCGTCGAGGCGCGCACGAGCGCCGCGCTCGCCACCGGCCACGTGGTGCCGGTCATCAGCGTCGACGCCGACGCGTCGGTGCGGGCCGACCGGTCGCTCGTCGCCCAGGTGCTCGACAACCTCATCGGCAACGCCGCGAAATACACCGCCCCATGCGAGACGCCGCAGATCGAGGTGCGGGGGCACGGGCCCGCGCAGGGCTGGGTGACCCTCAGCGTCGCCGACCGCGGCATCGGCCTGCCGCCAGGCGAGGAGGACGCCGTCTTCGCCGAGTTCCATCGCGTGCCCGAGCACCGCAACAGATATGTCGGCACCGGCCTCGGGCTGTCCATCTGCAAGCGCATCGTCGAGCGCCACGGCGGCCGCATCAGCGCCCACGCCCGCCCCGGGGGAGGCTCGGTCTTCGTGCTGACGCTGCCCGCGGCGCCCGCCGACAGCCGCTCGCACGATCCGGCCTCGAACGCGGATGAGACGGCGCAGCCGCAGACACCGCCCGCAGCCCACCCCGCTGACACAGGCGCCGACGACCAGGCGCACTGGGCCCGCCTCCGCGTGATGCACGCTCCGGCCTATGCCGCCACCACCGTCGCCGACGCGATGCGCCCCCACCGACGGGTCGCCGTCGGCGAGGAGGACGGACTGGTCGCCGCCGACGACGGTGCTGGA
>JBDIAP010000086.1:0-17126 GCA_039812485.1 Kineosphaera sp. | reverse complement strand
CGGCGTGGCCAGCTGGCGTGCCCGACCCCGCGTGGCGACCCGGTGCGGCGGCCCGTCCGGCACCGTCGGGCCGCCGCTGCCCGGCGCCGCGTCCGACGAGACCGGGACCGGCGGCGACGCCCCCGAGGCGGCCCGGAGTGGCGGCCGTGGAACTGGCGTGGTCAGACCCCCTGACTAGGCTGGGGCCCGTGCTTCGACCCCTCATCGCCACCACGGCAGGCAAGGCCGCGCGCCTCGCCTCGCGCCTCAAGGGCGGGGGGTCCGCGCTGCCGGGCCTCGTCGCCGAACGCCTCGACCCGCGGTTCCTCGCCCACGCCCTGGGCGACGTGCGCGGCGGAATCGTCGTCGTCTCGGGCACCAACGGCAAGACGACGACGACCAAGATGCTCACGGCGATCCTGCGTGAGCACGGACTCGACGTCTTCAGCAACCCGACGGGCAGCAACTTCACCCGCGGTGTCATCTCGGCGATGCTGCCGAAGCTGCCACTGTCGGGCCGCCTCACCGCCGACGCCGCGGTGCTCGAGCTCGACGAGGCACACGCGCTGCGCTTCGTCGATGCGGTGGCCCCGACCCACGCCCTGCTGCTCAACGTGGCCCGCGACCAGCTCGACCGCTTCGCCGAGATCGACCACACCGCACAGCTGCTCGCCAAGCTCGCCGCGGGCACGCGGGAGGCGGTCGTGCTCAATCGCGACGACTCGTTCGTCTCGCGGATCGCGGGCGACGCCGGGGTGCCGCCGGCCGTCTACTTCGGGCTCGACGCGAGCATGCAGGACCGGCTCGCGGAGCTGCAGGAGGCCGACGTCCGCTTCGACGACGACACCGCGCCCCCACCACCGGGCCCTCTCGACGGCCTGTTGCACGCCGTCGACGAGCGTGACTTCGAGGTGCGCTTCGGCGACGGGCTGGTGTTGGGGCCGTTGCGGCTGCGACAGCGCGGGCTGGCCGCGATGATCAACGCGACGGCGGCGGCGACGACGGCGCGCCGGGTGCTCGGCGACCGCTTCGAGGTGGCCCGCGCGCTGGAGGCGTTGCGGGCGGTGGCGCCGCCGTTCGGCCGCGGGGAGGTCATCGACGTCGACGGTCAGCCTCTTGAGCTCGTGCTCGTCAAGAACCCGGCGGGCTTCACGGTGGCCCTGTCCACCTACGGCTCGACGCCGGTCGCCACGATGGTGGCCATCAACGACAACTACGCCGACGGCCGCGACGTGTCGTGGCTCTACGACGTGTCGTTCGGGTCGCTCGCGCAGCGCGGCGTGGCGGTGACGAGCGGGGTGCGCGCCTACGACATGGCGCTGCGGCTCTACTACGACGACGTGCACACCGACCGCGTCGAGCCCGACCTCATCACCGCGCTCGACCACCTGCTCGCGACCCATCCCGGCGAGCCCACACGGATCTTCTGCACCTACACGGCGATGATGACGCTGCGACGCACGCTGGCCGACCGATACGGCCTGGCGGAGTTCGGCGAGGAGGCGGTCTAGGCGATGAGCACTGCCAGCAAGGGCACGATCCGGCTCGTGCACCTCTATCCGCGCGAGATGAGCATCTACGGCGATCTCGGCAACACCCGCTGCCTGCAGGTGCGGCTGCAGCGGCACGGCTACGACGTCGAGGTCACCCAGCACCACCCGGGCACGGAGCTCACGGCGGGCGCGCACCTCATCGTCGGCGGCGGCGGCCAGGACTCCGGGCAGGCCCGCGTCGAGAGCGATCTCGAGCGCAACGGGCCGATGCTCAAGGCGCTCGCCGAGGACGGCACGCCGATGCTCATGATCTGCGGCATGTATCAGCTCTTCGGCAACGACTTCACGACCGTCGACGGCAAGCGCCTGCCCGGCCTGGGCATCCTCGACGTCACGACCCGCGGCAACGCGTCCCGCATGATCGGGCCGGTCGTGCTCGAGACCGAGCACGGTGACGTCGTCGGCTACGAGAACCACTCGGGTTCCACGATGCTCGGACCGGGCCAGGAGGCGTTCGGCACCGTGCGGCACGGCTCGGGCAACAACGGTCAGGACCACACGGAGGGGGCGCGCCGGCACAACGTCTACGGCACCTACCTGCACGGTCCGGTGCTGCCGTCGAACACCGCCTTCGCCGACGCGCTCATCGCCGCGGCCGTCGACCGCGCCTTCACCCGGGGCTTCGAGCCCGAGGATCTCGACGACACGTTCGCCCACGAGGCGCAGCGCCGCCAGATCGACCGGCTGCTCTCGGGGCGCAACAAGCCGCGCTGACCGCGCTCCCGGCGGTGCTGTCGGGCCCCGACGCGCGCTGCCGCGCCCCCTGACGCCCTCTGACGCCCTGTGACGCGCCCTGCCGAGACGAGCGTCAGCCGGTCCGCCGGTCCGGCCGCGCGGCCCGGCCCGCGGGGAGCCGCTCCTCGGGGTGCTCCTTGCGGGCGTAGTGCGCCCGGGTGTTGAGCCACAGCACGGCGGCCAGGGCCCCGAGCGGGATCTCCAGCACGTAGCTGAACAGCGCGAAGAGGGTGACGGCCGCCGCGGTGCCCTCGCCGGGCACGCCCATCGCGAGCATCACCGCGGCCGAACCGGCCTCGGCGACGCCGATGCCGCCGGGGGTGACGGCGACGG
Source organism: Kineosphaera sp. (assembly GCA_039812485.1). Taxonomy (GTDB): domain Bacteria; phylum Actinomycetota; class Actinomycetes; order Actinomycetales; family Dermatophilaceae; genus Kineosphaera. Next base: position 14,526 of record JBDIAP010000086.1, on the reverse strand, counting down.
TCGTCAGGAGCCGCCCCACGGCATACGCCGCGAAGGCGTGCGACCACGACATGTGCACCCCGACGGCTTCGAGGCACTGCCGGAAGAGCACGAAGTAGACGCCCATGAAGCCGGCGAGCCCGAACGTCAGCGAAAACCAGCGGCCGCGCACGAGGTCGATGATCTTGTCGCGCAGGTCGAGGGCGAGCTCCTCGACGTCGTGCCGGGGCTGCGTGCGGCGCAGGCGCCGCACGAGGGGACCGAAGACGGTGTCGACGGACCGGCCGACCCCGCGCGCGGCGCGCCGCGAGGCGATGATCGCGATGAGCGCCGCGGCGATGAGCGCCCCGCCGGCCCCGCCGACGATCGCGCCCTGGATCATCGCCGTCGGCACGTTCTGCGTCTGCGGCAGCAGCAGCACGGCCGCGATGACCGGCAGGATGACGCGGGCCAGCATGTTCCACACCGCGGTGACGATGATCGACGTGCTGATGCGCCGGTGGCTGAACCGCCACGACCGGAACATCGCGTAGGTGAGCGCCGCCCCCACGGCGCCCCCGCCGGGCAGCGTGTTGCTCACCCCCGAGCCCGCGAGGTTGGCCAGGATCGCCTGCGAATGCCGCAGCCCCGGGAGGGAGCCCGTCAGCGTGAACGTGTAGAAGTACAGCCCCACGAACATGAGCCCGAGCAGCTCGACGAACGTCACCCACCCGATGCCGGTGATGATGCCGAGGATCGTCGACCACGGCGTGCCGGTGAGGGAGGGCAGCAGCCACCCCAGCAGCAGGGCGGCCAGGGCCATCGACGCGAGGATCTGCGCGGCCTGCTTGGCGATCGCGCCCGGCGTGCGCGGCACGGACACGTGGGGGGCCGTCGCGGGCGGGTCGAGCGCCGCGCCGAGGCCGGTGGCCGGTCTCCCCGCATCGGTCTGCGTCGGGTCGGTCTGCGTCGGGTCGATCTGCGTCGCGCGGGTCTGCCTCGCGTCGATCCGGGTCGTGTTGCTCTGCGTCGGGTCGGTCTGCGTCGCGTGCGTCTGCCTCGCGTCGACGTGCCCGCCCCCGCGGCCGCCGGCATGCCGGTCCTCGTGTTCGTCGAGATAGCTGTCCCCGTGCCTCACGTCCGCCCAACGCTTCGGAGCGCCCCCGCGTCCCGCGTCGCCCCCGCGTCCCGCGTCGTCCGCGAACCCCGGTGACCCTCTCGTCATCGCATCACCTCCGGCGGCTCCGGCAAGCCCGCGAAGATGTCGGTCTCGATCCGTTCCCGGGCGTGGGCGCCGAGGGTCGCGTCGACGAACCACTCGCGCCCGAAGATCACGTCGTAGAGGGGCCGCGGGATGCGACCGAACGCCGCCAGCGTGCGGTCGGCGCCGTCGTCGGCGGCGGCCTGGGTGGCGTGGGCGGCCATCGCGGCCCGCTTCGCGGCGATGTGGCGACGCACGTCGATGCGGTGGGTGATCTCGGCCGCCGGGGTGAACGCCCGTTCCCACGCCGCGAGGTCGACGTCGATCGAGACCTTGGGGATGCGGCGGGCGAGCATGACGGCCCGCGTGATCGTCTCGCGCGGCACGGTCGCCTCGAGCAGCCGCGGCGTGTCCGCGCGGGCAGCCGCGGCGCGCGTCACCTCGTGCACGCGCACGTGGTCGCGGTGCCCGTAGCCGCCGTTGCGGTCGTAGCCGATGACGACGTCCGCGCGCTCCTGGCGCAGGATGTCGGCGATCGCGTCGCTGACCTCGCCGGGGTCGGCGCGCAGCAGCCGCGTCCGCCCGGGCGGGTCGGCGGGCACCGGGCCCTCCATGCCGCTGTCGGCGTAGCCGAGCCACTCGACCCGGGCGGCGCCGATCGCGTCGGCGCTGTGCTGCAGCTCGGCCAGCCGCCGCGACCCCAGCGTGCTCGAGCGGTAGTCCTTCGACGTGAGGCCGAGGTCGCCGTCGGTGGCGACGACGAGCACGACGCGGTGACCCTGCGCGGCGGCCTTCGCCAACGTGCCGGACTCCAGGAGCGCTTCGTCGTCCGGATGGGCGTTGACGGCCACGACGGTTCGACTCACCCGCCAAGTGTCACCCATGGTGCGTGCGATTCGGCGACAATGTGCCAGGGTTGGGGGCGTGAAGATCGCGCTCGTCACCGACTGCTACCTGCCCCGCCTCGGCGGGATCGAGGTGCAGGTCCGTGACCTTGCTCACGGCCTGCGGTCGGTGGGCCACGAGGTGGAGGTCTTCACGGCCACTGTCGGCGAGGACGGCCAGCACGGCGGCCATGTCGAGATCGTCGACGACGTGCCGGTGCATCGCCTCGGGCTCAACCTGCCGGCCACCTTTCCCCTCAACCCGTTCGCGGGGGGTGAGCTGCGGCGCCGGCTGGGCGCAGGGTTCGACGTCGCCCACGTGCACATGGGGGTCGTCAGCCCGTTCACCGTCGATGCCACGCGGGTGGCCCGCGGCCTGGGCCTGCCGACGACGATGACGTGGCACTGCATGCTCGCCTGGGCCGAATCCGCGATCGGCCTCACCGGCGCCGTCCGCCGCTGGGGGCGAGCGGGGGTCACGATGAACGCCGTGTCGTCCGTCGCCGCCGTGCCCGTGCAGCGCCTGCTCGGCGACCTCGGCACCGTCAACGTGCTGCCCAACGGCATCGACGTCGACACGTGGTGGCAGCCCGCGCACGGCTCGACCCCGCCCGCGGCGACCGGCGGCGTGCGCCTCGTCACGGCGATGCGGCTCGTCGGCCGCAAGCGGCCGATCCCGATGCTGCAGGTGCTCCAGCGCGTGCGCGCCATGGTGCCCGAGGTGCCGTTCAGCGTGACGATCCTCGGCGACGGGCGCCTGCGCTCCAGCATCGAGTCCTACGTGCGACGCGAGGGCATCGCCGACTGGGTCGAGCTGCCCGGGCGCGTCAGCCGCCCCGAGCTGCTGCGCCGCTATGCCGAGTCGCACGTCTACCTCTCACCCGCCAAGCTCGAGTCGTTCGGCATCGCGGCCCTCGAGGCCCGCTGCGCCGGGCTGCCCGTCGTGGGCCTCGACACCAGCGGCGCGGCGGAGTTCGTGCACGACGGCGTCAACGGCTTCCTCGCCCGCACCGACGACGACATGGCCCGCGCCATCGCGCGGCTGCTCACCGACACCGCGGTGCGCGAGCGCATGTATCGCTACAACGTCACCGTGCCGCCCAGCGACCTCGACTGGAGCGCGGTCATCGACACCACCGAGCGCGAGTACGCCCGGGCGATGGGTCGCCGGCCCGCGCCGGCCCCGATCGCCTAGCCCGCACCTCCTCACCCCAGGTCGTAGCCGGTCCGTGCCCCCAGACCATCCGCTCCCGCCCGGCGGCCCACTGCGGCTGTCCGGCCCCGTCGTGGTCGCGGCCCGGCACGGCGACCGGCAGCTGTGGCGCCTGGCCCTCCCGCACGGCGTCGACCCTCGAGCCGTCGTCGAGGGGGCGCTCGGCCCCGCCGCGCGGCTCGCCCTGCCCGACGTGCGCCGCGAGCCGGGCGGGGAGCTGCTGCTCACCTACGCGGTGGCGGGGGAGTGTGACCCGCCGGACGTCGATGCGCTCTTGGGCGTCGGGCCGCTGCAGCGGGCACCCGGCCTGGTCGTGGCCTCGGGCGAGGCCGCTCTGGCCGTGCAGCGGGTGGCGGCGTCGGTGCTCGTCTGGGCGCGCGGCGCGCTCCTGGCGACGCAGTACTCCGGCGTGACGGGGGCGCCCGGCGCCTGGGCGCTGCCCGGCGGCGGTGTCGACGCGGGCGAGGAACCACGGGTGGCGGCCCGCCGCGAGTGCTGGGAGGAGTCCGGCCAGCACGTCGAGGTGGGCCCGTTGCTGCGCGTGACGAGCCGGCACTGGCTCGGCCGCTCCCCGGCGGGCCGGCTCGAGGACTTCCACGGCCTGTCACTCGTCTATGCGGGGCGCTGCCCCGCACCCACCGTGCCGGTCGTGCACGACGTCGACGGCTCCACCGCCGACGCGGCGTGGGTGCCCGCGGCGAGCGTGCCAGGGCTGGGCTGGGCGCCGGCACAGCGCTGGCTCGCGCACGAGGACCCGCCGGCGGGTTGACGCGTGTCGGCCGTCGCGTACTCGGCTGACACGGCGGCCCTCGATCGCGGTGGCCCCTCTTTCGCGGTGGCCCCTCTACCGCGGTGGCTCAGCGGTCGCGGTGGCCCCTCTACCGCGGTGGCTCAGCGGTCGCGGCGGGTCAGGAGGCCGATGAGACCGACGACGAGCAGCACCCCGCCCGCGGCGAGCGCGGCGGTGGGGGCGACCCAGTCCTGCGTCGAACCCCAGTCGGCGAGCTCATGCAGCAGCGACAGCACGGCGACGACGACGCCGACGATCCCGAGCACGAGGAGCAGCACGTCGGGCCCCGGCCTACGCGCCTGGTCGTCGCGGCCCTGCGAGCCCTGACGACGACGCCGCGAGCCGTGTTGGCTCCGTCCGGCATCGTCGCCAGGGCCCGTCGGACCCTCGCCTCCCCCGGGCCGTGTCCCCCGGTCGGGCTCCCCCCAGCGCCCGGGCGGGCCCGCGCTCACCTCGGTCCCACCTGAATCGTCACGCCCGTCTGCGAGCCGGGCGCAGGCGCGAGCCGCGCCACGCCGGCGGCCATCGGCACGAGCAGCAGCACGACGACGGCCAGGGCGGTTGCCCGCACCCCCCGCATCCCGAGCACGAAGACGATGATCGACAGGAAGCCCAACGCCGCCCCGATCCCGACGATCGAGGTGTCCGCGGACACCGCGGCGGCCTGGACGCCATACGCCGCACCGACCCCCACCGTCGCCGTCGCGATGAGCGTGAGGAGGGTGGCCGTGACGCCGAGTCGAGGGCGGCGCGGTGCCGGTGCGGCCCCCGCGGTCGGGTAGCCGGTCGGGTCGGCCCAGCCGGCCGTGCCCGGCCCGGAGCCCGGCCACGAGCCCAGCCCCGGGGGAGCCGGCCAGGCGGCGCCGGCCGGCCCTCCGCCGGGGTGCTGCGGGGACTCGGGTCGCGTCGCCGGCCCGTGGCCGGGGGCCGCGGAGGACGCCGGCCCGTAGGGGGACGGCCCGGTGGCGGGGGGCGCGGCCGGTCGCGACGGCGCGACGGCCGGCACCCACCGCCCCGTGATCGGGTCGAACACCGAGGTGTCCCCGCCGCGCGTCGGCGAGCCGTGGGCGCCGGCATAGCCGCCGACCTGTGCGCCGGGGTGCGCGCCCGGACCCGTGACCGGCGTGCCGGGGGCGGTCCCACCGGCCCCCGACACGACGGAACCAGAACCGCCGGGCCCGTTGCCCGGCCCGCCAGGAGCCTGGCCGCGCCGGCGCATGCGGTGCACGACGAAGGCGACCAGCGCGGCCGTGACGACGACGCTGGTGACCGTCGGCCACCAACCGCGTTGCCCGTCGGGGCCGTCGAGCAGACTGACGGCGGTGACGACGCCGAGGACGATCGAGCCCTTGTCGCGCTCGCGGACGGCGCGCTCGAGGTGCACGCTGCCCTGCTCGTCGGGCAGCAGGAGCCACGCGAGCAGATAGAGGCTGAGGCCGAGGCCGGCGATCATCGCCAACACGACGAAACCGACCCGCACGAGCACGGGGTCGAGACCGAAATACTGCGCGACGCCTGACGCGACGCCCCCGATGACGCGCCGTCCCCGGAGCCGGTGCACGGGGGAGCGGTGCAGGGTGGCGAACACGCGGTCCAGCGGCGACTCGGGCCCCGGCGCGCGGCCCGCGCCGTCGGCACGTCCTGGTCCGCTGGGGTCGTGGTGGGGTCCCGAACCGTGTGGTGCGTCGTCGGCCCCGGCGCCGCGTGGGCCTGCGGGACCGCGGGCCGGGTCGGGCCCGGGCGTCGCGCCGGAGGCAGGGTCGGTCGTCATGTCACCATCGTCGCCCGAGGCGGGCACGAGCACCCATGCGGCTCGCCCCTGAGGTCACCCTGAAGTCGGCCGCGGGACACGGGTGGCCGCCCTGACTTCGAGTGTCGAGGGTGTCCGCCGCTCCCGACGCGATGTCACGATGGGTCACGACAGCAGGCGGCGAGCGGGTCGCGCCGGCGCCCGGGCACAGTCGCGTCGGCGCCCGGGCACAGGGGGCCGCCCCGCCGGGACCATCGTGGATCAGGACGTGAATCCGGCACGGGCACAGGGAAGGAGCGTGGTCATGGCACCGACGTCTCCGGCGCCGCGCGAGTCGGAGCCGCCTGCCGGGCTATCCGTCGCCACGGGCACCGGCGGCGAAGCCCACCCGACCGGGCAGGCCCCGGCGGCGGGAGGCGCGCACCGCCCGTTCGCGCGCCGGCGCTCCGGGGCCGTCGTCGCCGGCGTCGCGGGCGGGCTCGCCGACCAGCTCCGCCTCGATGTGCGGGTCGTGCGGGTGCTCTTCGTCGTCTCCAACCTGCTCTTCGGTCTCGGGCTGCTCGCCTACGCGCTGTTGTGGGCCCTGACGCCCGCGCAGGCGCCTACCACCGCGCGGGGCGGCGGCAGGCGCCTGCCGGTGCAGTTGCTGCTCGTGGGGGCCGCCCTCGTGGCGTTCGGGGCGCTCGGTGCCACGGGGCAGAACATCCTGCCGGAGCTGCTGCGGCCCGCGTTGCCGGTCGTCGCCGTGGCGCTCGGGGCCGTCATCGCGTGGCGCGACGTCGAGGCGTTCGAGCGGCAGTCGTGGCTCGGGCCGGGCGGCGGGCGGCGCACGCTGCCGCGGGTGCTCGCCGGTGCAGCCCTCGCCGCCGTCGGCATCGTCGTGCTTCTCACCAGCGGCCAGGGGCTGGCCATGGCCTGGGACGTCGGCGTCGCCACCGCAGCGGTCATCGCCGGTGTCGGGCTCGTGCTCGCGCCGTGGGTGGCCGGCTTTTGGCGCACCTACGAGCGCGAGCAGACCGCGCGCATCCGAGAGACCGAGCGCGCCGACATCGCCGCCCACCTGCACGACTCGGTGCTGCAGACGCTCGCGCTCATCCAGCGCACCGACGACGCCGCGACCGCCTCGCGCCTGGCGCGGGCGCAGGAGCGCGAGCTGCGCGCCTGGCTGTACGGCGGTGCGCCCGCCGGAGGCACGCTCGCGGCCGAGGTGGCCCGGGCCGCGCACGAGGTCGAGGACGTGCACGGCGTCGTCATCGACCTCGTCGTCACCGGAGATCGGCCGTTCGACGAGGGCGGCGACGTGCTCGTGCGGGCGTTGCGGGAGGCGCTGCTCAACGCGGTGCGGCACGGGCGGCCGCCCGTGACCGCCTACGTCGAGCTCGGGGCCGGGGCCGCGGAGGCGTTCGTGCGGGACCACGGCGACGGCTTCGACCTCCAGGAGGTGGCGCCCGACCGGCTCGGCGTGCGCGAATCGATCCTGGGCCGCATGGAGCGCCACGGGGGCAGCGCCCGCGTGCGGCGGCTGGACGAGGGCACCGAGGTGTCGTTGCGGTTGCCGCTGGACGCCGTGTCGGGCGTCGACGGGCCGGCCGGCGGGAGGACCGGCGAGGCGGGGCCGGCCGGAACACCCTCCACCGGGACACCTCCTACTGGCGCGGCGGCCCAGGTCGCCGCGCCCGCACAGACCACCGATCCGTCCGAACGCACGCAGGAGACACCGTGACCACGACCCCGACGACCCCGACCACCGACCAGCCGATCCGGCTCGTGCTCGTCGACGACCACCGCATGTTCCGCAGCGGGGTCAAGAGCGAGCTCGTCGGCGAACTCGCGGACGGCCTGAGCGTCGTCGCGGAGGCCGGCACCGTCGAGGAGGCGGTCGAGGCCGCCCGGCGCGAGCGCCCCGACGTCGTGCTCCTCGACGTGCACCTGCCCGGCGGCGACGGGCGCGGCGGCTCCGACGTCATCACCGGCTGCCGCGGCCTCACCACGCCCGCCGGCGCGCCTGTGCGTTTCCTCGCGCTCTCGGTGAGCGACGCCGCCGAGGACGTCATCGCGGTCATCCGAGCGGGGGCGCGCGGCTACGTGACCAAGACGATCTCGCCCCGCGACCTGGTCTCGGCGATCCGGCGCGTCGCCGACGGGGACGCCGTGTTCAGCCCGCGGCTGGCGGGCTTCGTGCTCGACGCGTTCGGCGCCGCCGCCGGCGAGGTCGCCGAGGTCGACGAGGAGCTCGACCGGCTGTCGGCCCGCGAGCGCGAGGTCATGCGGCTCATCGCCCGGGGCTACCAGTACAAGGAGGTCGCCAAGGAGCTCTTCATCTCGATCAAGACGGTCGAGACACACGTGTCGTCGGTGCTGCGCAAGCTGCAGCTCAGCTCGCGACACGAGCTCACGGCGTGGGCGATGCACCGCCGCCTCGTCTGAGGATGCGTGGCACGAGCCGGGGGACCTCACGGGCCTGACGGCTGACCGCACCGACGGCGTGGGGCCGCGTCCCCCTGTCGGGGCGCGTGACCGGGCGGTCGTGGACGGTGCGGCGCGCTGCATAGGGTGGGCGGCATGACGCTCACCTTCTCCCTTCTCAGCGTGGCCCACTGGGCTGCGCTCGCCGCGATCGTCGTCGGGTACACGCTGTCCGCGGGGCGGGGCGCCATCAACGAGATCATGGTCTGGGGCGCGCGGGTGCAGCTCCTCGTGGGCCTGGCCCTCGTCGCCGTCGCGGAGATGGGGCACGTCACGCCGCTCGACCACGCCTGGGTCGGCGTCAAGCTCGTCGTCGCGCTCGCGGTCGTCGGCTGCTGCGAGGCGTCGCGCTCGCGCACGGCCAAGGGCGCCGACGGCGCGGTGCTCATGCACGTCGCGGCCGGCCTCGTCGTCGTCAACGTGCTCGTCGCGACCCTCTGGCGCTAGCGACGCCCGCGCCCCTCCCTCCGGTCGGCGAGGGCAGCAGGCGCCACGGCCCCGGCCTTCAGGCCGGCCTGCACGGGCCCGCCGCCCGCGGGGGCTCAGCCCCCGGCCACGAGCCCCTCGATGACGGGCAGGCGCACGCGCACGTCGGCCCGGTCGGCGGTGCGTGCCACGAGGCGCGCGTTGGCCTCGTCGGTGCGCAGCACCCACTCCCGGGCGGCGGCGGGGCTGCGGCCGTGGGAGATGTGCCGGTCGATGAGCCAGTGCACCCGCCGGTCCTGGGGGACATCGACATACCAGCACTGGGTCAGGCACGCCCGGGCCCGCTCCCAGGCGGCGCCGTCGGAGAGCAGGTAGTTGCCCTCGGTGATGACGAGCGGCACGTGGGGGTCGACGCGGATGGCGCTGCCGATCGACTCCTCGAGCGACCGGTCGAAGAAGGGGGCGTAGACGATCTCGTCGCTGCGCTGCTCGGCGAGCCGGCGCAGCAGCGCCGCGTAGCCGTGGGCGTCGAACGTGGCGATGTTGCCCTTCACGTCGGCGAGCCCTTGCGCCCGGAGCACCTGGTTGGCCAGGTGGAAGCCGTCCATCGGCACGACGACCGCGCGGTCGGCGCCGAGCGCCTCGACGAGCGCCGCGGAGATCATCGACTTGCCGGCGCCGGGCGGGCCGACCAGGCCCAGGACGACCCGTCCGCCGGCTGCCACGAGCGCCTCGGCGCGGGCGGCGGCCTCGGTCAAGGAGGTGATGGTGTGGGTCATGGGGTCCTTCCGGCGGCCGGCGCGACGACGGTGACGAGATCCTCGATCGCTCACGGACCCGGCCCCGGCGCTCACCCGCCGGTGCGTTCCGCCGCGTGCAGGCTGGGCAGGTCCAGGTCGGCCAGGTCGGCCAGCCACGCCCGCGTGCCGCGCTGCTCGCACGAGCGTGAGGCCACGGTAGCCGCGAGGCGCAGGGCGTGGGCGGGTGCGGCCCCCTGCGCTCTGGCCCAGGCATACGCCCCGTGCAGCGCGTCACCCGCGCCGAGGGTGTCGATGACGTCGACGACCGGCACGGGCAGCCGGGTCACAGTGGGCTCGGCCACTGCGCGTAGCAGGATCGGCTGCGGGCCCGCGGTGCTCGCGGCGACCCGCGCGCCGCGCGCCAGGAGATCCGCGAGCAGGGCCTCACGCGGGTCGGCGGGGAGGGCGCCCTCGCCGGGTGCGTCCCCGAGGCGGAACTCGGCCGAGCACACGACGTCGGTGCAGCGCGGGAGGATCGCGCGCAGCTGAGGCTTCCAGCGCCCCGCGTCGAGCACGACCAGGCGGGCACTGGCGCCGTCCGGGTCGTCCAGCACGTCGTGGTCGTTCGGCTCGTCGTGATCGGGCAGCTCGTCGTGGTCGTGCAGCTCGTCGTGGTCGGGCAGCTCGTCGTGGTCGTCCAGCACGTCGAGGACGGCGTGGGCGAGGTCTGGGTGGTGTCCGTCGAGTTCGACGACGTTCACCTGCGGGACCGGGGTCGCGAGGCCTTCCGCTCCGGCACCAGCGGCCACGCGGCCGCGGACCTCCTCACGATTCTCCGGCCGTGCGCCCCCGGGCCCGAGGTCGGTCATGGCGGAACGCAGCAGCCCGCAGAGCCCTGAGCGCTCACGTGGCCCGGCGGCGGCCGAACCCCGGGCATCGGTGGAGACGACCTGCCGGTCGCCGGTGGCCGCCTCGACGGCCACGGCCGAGACCGGCGGCGTGAATCCCGCCGCCGCAAGGTCGACGAGCCGCACCCCGTGGCGGCGGAGGTCGTCGGCGACGAGGCGGCCCAGGGGGCTGTCGCCGACGCGGGACACGAGCACCGCGCGCCCGCCCAGGGCGGCGAACGTCACGGCGGCGTTGAGCGCCGGTCCGCCGGCGCTGAGTTCCTGCCAGTCGGCCGTGGCCTTGGCGTCGGCGCCCGGGATCCGCTCGACGCGCTGCACGAGGTCGAGCGTGGCGAGCCCGACGAACACGCCGACCGGTCGCGCTGGCGCGCCATCGCGCGGGGGGCGGTCCGCTGGGGCTGCGATCCGGGGGTCGGGCGTCACCCCGGTCAGGGTAGGCGCTCGGCACGGGGCGCCGCACCGACGCGAGCCGCGACGAGGCTCGACGGAGATCCCACCGGGCATGAGAGACGCAACGGGTCAGGAGCGGCACCAGGGCATGAGAGGACCCGCGGGCTGCCGGTGGACCGGCTACCCGGTGGACGAGCCGGGCGTGCCCGCGGGTCGCGGTGACTGCGTGGAATTCGCAGCGCACCCGTCCGGTTGCCGACCGCTGCCCCGCCGATCGGCCGAGAGATCTCGGGGTCTCGAGCAGGATCAGGAGGTCGGGACGGCTGCGCTAGCGCGCAGTCACCTCACGCGTCCGAGAAGTCTTCACTGTCTCGACCACCTCCTTTCCCGTGTCCCTCGACGGTAGGCCGACCGGGCAGCCGCTGGCAACGGCTTTTTTTGACGCGCCGTGCCGCTGGGCATGATGGCCCGCATGGTGGGTGAACTCAGCGGTCGGACGCGGCGACCGCACGGCATCGACATCGACGATCCGGCGCTGGCGGCGTTCTGGTCGGTGCGGCTGTTGTGCGCATTGACGACGCTGCGCGCCGACGGCAGCCCCCACGTCGTGCCCGTCGGGGCCACGCTCGACGCGTCGGCGCGGCTCGTGCGGATCATCACCTCCGCAGACTCGCTCAAGGCGCGGCACGTCGCTCGGGCCGGGTCGGGGGCGGTTTCTGGCACCGGCACGGCGGGGGCGCCCGTCGCGATCTGTCAGTTCGAGGGGCGGCACTGGTGCACGATCGAGGGTCGGGCGGTCGTGCTCGACGACCCGGCGGCCGTCGCGGAGGCCGAACACCGCTACGCGCAGCGCTATCGCACGCCCCGGCCCAACCCCTCCCGCGTCGTGATCGCGGCCCGCGTCACGCGCGTGCTCGGCACGATTCCCGCGCTGGAGCAAGCGGACTCACCCCCGCGGCGCTGATCGCGGCGATGATGTCACAGGTGCCGTATATCGTCGCGCTTGCCGGTGGCGGACCGCCGCGACCATCGGGGTAGCCGGGTTCAGCGGCAGACCCCGCAGGCGCGGCGCACGACCCCGACGCAGGGGCCGGCGGGTGGGGCGTGCCCGCCCTCGCACTGGGACCGATCGGAGGCGCCATGCACCTGCTCACCCGCGTGAGCCTGGCCAATCGCGTGCTCGTCGCGCTGCTGACCGCGCTGCTCATGGGCGTCGGGGTGTTCGCCGCGACCGCGCTCAAGCAGGAGCTCTTCCCCTCCCTGGAGCTGCCGACGGCCGCCGTCGTGGCCACCTACCCGGGCGCCGCTCCCGAGGTCGTCGAACGCGAGGTGACCGGGCCGCTCGAGGACGCGCTGCGGCCCGTCTCCGGCATCACCACGGTGACGAGCACGACGACCCGCGGGGTCAGCCAGGTCACGGTGCACTGGGACTACGGGCAGGACTCCGACGCCGTGCGCTCCGACGTCGAGCAGGCCGTGGCGGGGCTGCGTTCGCGGCTGCCCGCCGGGGTGGAGCCGCAGGTGCTCGGCGGCAGCCTCGACGCGATCCCGATCATCGCCCTCTCGGTGACCTCGCAGGACGACGAGGCGACATTGGCCCGCACGCTGGAGGACATCGCGGTGCCGCAGCTGCGCGGCATCGACGGGGTGCGCAGCGTCACGGTCTCGGGGGCCCGCAAGGACCAGATCGTCATCACGTTCCGGCCCGCCGACGTCGCCCGCTTCGGGGTGAGCATGGCGATGCTGCCGCAGACCCTGCAGGCGGCCGGGGCCACGGTGCCCGCCGGAGACGTGCGCTCTCGCGGGGCCCAGATCGACGTGCAGGTAGGCCGACCGCTCACCGGCGTCACAGACCTCAAGGCGGTGCGGCTGCAGGGCACCGACGGTCCGGTGACGCTCGCGCAGGTCGCCGACGTGCGCAGCGAGCCGGTCGCGGCCACGACGCTGTCCCGCACCAACGGCAGGCCCTCGCTCGGGCTCGCTGTCGTCAAGGACACCGACGGCAACACGGTCTCGGTGGCCCACGACGTGCGCGCCGCGCTGCCCGGTCTGGAGCGCTCGCTGGGTGGCGGCGCACACTTCAGCACGGTCTTCGATCAGGCGCCGTTCATCGAGAAGTCCATCGAAAACCTCGGCACGGAGGGCCTGCTGGGCCTCGCCTTCGCCGTCTTCGTCATCTTCGTCTTCCTGCTGTCGGTGCGCCCGACGGTCATCGCGGCGATCTCGATCCCGGCGTCGCTGCTCATCGCGCTCATCGGGCTGTGGTGGAGCGACCAGACGCTCAACATCTTCACGCTCGGGGCGCTGACCGTCGCGATCGGCCGCGTCGTCGACGACTCGATCGTCGTCATCGAGAACATCAAGCGTCACGTCGGCCTCGGCGAGCAGGGCCACACCGCGATCGTGCGGGCCGTGCGCGAGGTGGCGGGCGCGGTCACCGCCTCGACGGTGACGACCGTCGCGGTCTTCCTGCCGCTCGGGCTGGTGTCGGGCGAGGTCGGCGAGCTCTTCCGGCCGTTCGCGCTCACGGTGTCGATCGCGCTGCTCGCCTCGCTCTTCGTGTCGCTGACGATCGTGCCGGTGCTGGCGTCGTGGTTCATGATGGGCGGCCGCAGCGCGGCTCGCGCCGCGGAGGTGCCGGCGCCCTCGCGCCGGGGGCGGTGGTGGCGCCGACGCCGCGCGGCCGGTGCGCACGAACACGACGCGCACGACCACGACGCGCACGACCACGACGCGCACGAAGACGACGCGCACGGCCATGACGCGCAGGGCCATGACGCGCACGATCATGAGGCGACGACGTGGCTGCAGCGCCCCTACGTGCCGGCCTTGCGGTGGGCGCTCGCCCACCGGGTGGTGACGCTGCTGGTGTCGCTGGCGATCTTCGCGGGGTCGATGGCGCTCGTGCCGCATCTGCGCACCGACTTCCTCGGGGACTCCGGGCAGGACACGTTGAGCCTGGCTCAGGACATGCCCCCGGGCACGACGCTGGAGGCCACCGACGCGGCCGCCCGCAAGGTCGAGGCAGTGCTGCGGGCCGACCCGGCGATCACGTCGGTGCAAACGACCGTCGGGGGTGGCCAGGAGCGGGCCGCGTTCGGCGGCACGAGCGGCGCATCGACGGCGTCGATGGTCGTCACGCTGCGCAGTGGCGAGTCCGCGACCCTCGTCGGCCAGCGCCTGCGCGACCGGCTGAGCACCGTGTCCGGGATCGGCGACGTGCAGGTCCGCTCCGGGGGTGGGCCCGCCAACTCCGATGTGTCGGTGCGCATCCAGGGCAACGACCTCGCCGCGCTGCGCACGGGCAGCGAGCGCGTCGTGGCGATGATGCGCGACGTCCACGGACTCGAGGAGGTGCGCAGCGATCTCGCCGCGACCTCCCCTCTCCTCCAGGTGGACATCGACCCGCAGAAGGCCGGCGCCGCGGGCATGACCCAGGCCGAGGTCGGCCAGGCCGTCACGGCGGCCCTGCGCGGCACCCCCGGCGGGCAGATCGTCGCCGGTGACACCCGCCAGGACATCCTCGTGCGCAGCCGGGAGCCCGCGACGACCGTGGCGGCCCTCGAGGGGCTCGAGCTGCCCGTCACGCAGAAGCAGACGATGGACGCCCGGCGCGCGGCGGCCGACGACGTCGCCGACGAGCAGGAGGCGGCGCAGCAGCGGCAGCAGGCCGAGGCCACCCGCGCGGCGGCCGCTCAGCTCGCGCAGTTGCGCGTCGCTCGTGCGCAGGCCGCCCGACAGGCCGCCCAGACCCAGGCGCAGCTGGCCAGCGTGCGCAACGCCGTGCAGCGGATCGCCGA
>JBDIAP010000085.1:0-17218 GCA_039812485.1 Kineosphaera sp. | reverse complement strand
CGAGCCCGCGCTCCGCGGCCGCCCGCGCGGTCGCCGGCGCCGCCGTGCTCGACGCGCCCGGCGCCGGTCTCGACCCGCTCGCGCCCCTGGACTGGGTCGCTCTCTACGCCCTGGCGGTCAACGAGGAGAACGCCTCCGGCGGCCGCATCGTGACCGCGCCGACCAACGGCGCGGCCGGCATCATCCCCGCGGTGCTGCACTACTACGCCCGCTTCGTGCCAGGCGCAGACGACGAGGGTGTCGTGCGCTTCCTGCTCACCGCGGCCGCCATCGGCATGCTCTACAAGCGCAATGCCTCGATCTCGGGCGCCGAGGTCGGCTGCCAAGGCGAGGTCGGGTCGGCGTGCTCGATGGCCGCCGGGGCGCTGTGCGAGGTGCTCGGCGGCACGCCGGCGCAGGTCGAGAACGCCGCCGAGATCGGCATCGAGCACAACCTCGGCCTCACCTGCGACCCGGTCGGCGGGCTCGTGCAGATCCCGTGCATCGAGCGCAATGCCGTGGCCAGCGCCAAGGCCATCAACGCCGCCCGCATGAGCCTGCACGGCGACGGCACCCACCACGTCAGCCTCGACGTCGCGATCGAGACGATGCGCCGCACCGGCGCGGACATGCGCGACGAATACAAGGAGACCTCGCGCGGCGGACTCGCCGTCAGCGTCGTCGCCTGCTGACCGACCAGACCACACACGATCGTGGGCGAGCCGTTGTCGTCTCGCCGCAGACTCGAAAGACGAAAGAGGACAAAGGTGTCACCACAGGGAACCGTCGATCTGGAGCGCGGGCGCGACGTCGCCGCCGAGCGGGCGGGCGTCCCGGCCGCCGAGGGGCGGACGCGGGGCTGGACGAAGTACGACACGGGCTGGACGCTGAGCCTCTTCGGCACGGCCATCGGCGCCGGCATCCTCTTCCTGCCGATCAACGCCGGCGCCGGAGGCCTGTGGCCGCTGCTCATCGTCACCGCGCTCATCGGCCCGATGACCTACCTGTCGCACCGCGGGCTGTCGCGCCTCGTGTGCGCCTCGCCGCGCTCCGACGGCGACATCACGGTCGTCGTGCGCGACTACTTCGGTGAGGGCGCCGGCAAGCTCATCACGGCCCTCTACTTCCTCGCGATCTATCCGATCGTCCTCATCTACGGCGTGGGCATCACCAACACCGTCGACAGCCTCATCGTCAACCAGCTCGGCATGGCCTCCCCGCCGCGTTGGCTGCTCTCCGGTGCGCTCGTCGCCCTCATGATGGGCGTCATGATCGCCGGGCAGCGCATCATGCTGCTCGTCACCGAGTGGCTCGTCTACCCGCTGCTGGCGATCCTGCTCGGCGTCACCCTCTATCTCGTGCCGTCCTGGCAGGTCGGCGACATGCTCTCCGCGCCCGTGCCGTCGGCCGGCGACCTGGCGATGTCGGTGTGGTTGATCATCCCGGTGCTCGTGTTCGCCTTCAACTTCTCGCCCGCGATCTCACAGTTCTCTGTGGCGATGCGTGGCCGCTACGGCACCGACGCGCCCGCCAAGGCCTCCGCCGTGCTGCGTCGCACGACGGTGCTGCTCGTGATCTTCGCGATGGGCTTCGTGTGGTCCTGCGTGTTCGCGCTCGGCCCGAACGGGCTGGCGGCGGCCCGCGAGGCCAACCTGCCGGTGCTTTCCTACCTGGCCAACGTGCACGGCAGCCCGTTCATCGGCTACCTGGGCCCGGCCGTCGCGATCGTCGCGATCGTCTCCTCGTTCTTCGGGCACTACCTCGGTGCCGCCGAGGGTGCGGCGGGCATCGTCCGCGGCGTCGCCCAGGGGCGTGGCGCGCGCCTGGATGAGCGCGCTCTGCGACGCGGCATCGCCGCCTTCATCTTCGTCACGACGTGGGTCGCGGCGATCGCCAACCCCAGCATCCTCGGCCTCATCGAGACCCTCGCCGGCCCGGTCATCGCGAGCGTCCTCTACCTCATGCCGATGATCGCCATCCGCCGCGTGCCGGCGCTGGCCGCCTACCGCGGCCGTCTGTCGAACGTCTTCGTCACGATCGCGGGCGTCGTCGCCGTCGCCGGCATCCTGCTGAGCATCGTGCGCTGACCCGGCGTCGCCCCGCAACGGGCCGATGCAGCCGCCGACACGTCGGGATCCACCTGGGATCCACCGGCGGGTCGGCGGCTTCATGCTGCCCGTCGCCCGGGCGTGGGCCCCGGTGCCCGTCGTGCCGGCGCCGGAGGTCAGCGGGCCGGCGCGTCGTCGGGGTGCACGAGCCCGCCGATCTCCCGCAGATCCAGCGCGTAGAGGGGTTCGACGCCGGCCGG
Source organism: Kineosphaera sp. (assembly GCA_039812485.1). GTDB lineage: Bacteria > Actinomycetota > Actinomycetes > Actinomycetales > Dermatophilaceae > Kineosphaera. Next base: position 14,931 of record JBDIAP010000085.1, on the reverse strand, counting down.
CTCGGGCACCGGCGGCGCGGGCCGGCCCGACCCGAAGAGGTCGGCCAGCACCGCCGCGATGCCCTCGTCGTCGTGCGAGCGCGTCACCCGGTCCGCGGCCTCCTGCACGGCGGCGGTGGCGTTGGCCATCGCGACGCCCAGCCCCGCCGCGCGCAGCATCGGCAGGTCGTTGCCGTTGTCGCCGAAGGCGACAGAGTCCGCGAGCGGGACGCCCTTGGCCTGCGCCACGCTCGCCAGCGCCGAGCCCTTGTCGACGCCGCGCGCGGTGGCCTCGAAGTAGAACGGCGCGGAGAAGGCCGTCTCGACATCGTCGAACTCCTGCGCGAAGCGCGGGCCGAAGGGGCGCAGCCGCTCGGGCGCCGAAAACATGAGCAGCTTGTCGACGACGATCCCGTCATCCGCACGCAGCCGTGTCAGGTCGGGCACCGCCCGGACCCGCAGGCCGTTGCCGTCGGACTCGTGGCCGACCTGCGGGTCGTCGGGCCGGTCGACGACGAGATCGTCGCCGTCGCACACCATGACGACGATGTCGTGGGCGTTCGCGAAGCGGATCATCTCCACCGCCTGCTCGAACGGCAGCGGCCGCCGCAGCAGCACCTCGCCGCTGTCGACGTCGAGCGCCACCGAGCCGTTGCCGCCGACGAAGACGAAGCCCGCGGTGTCGAGGCGCAGGCGCCGCGCGAGTCGGCGCAGCCCCGCGATCGGTCGCCCGGAGGCGAGCACGATGGTGGCCCCGGCGGCCTGGGCCCGCGCGAACTCCGCGCGGGTGCCCGGCAGGACCGTGCCGGTGGAGGTCAGCAGCGTGCCGTCGATGTCGACGGCCACGAGAGCGGGAGCGCTGGAGCGGGTCACCTTCGCAGCGTGTCAGTCGCGACGCGGCGACGGGCCGCCGGGGCATGCCCGACGGCCCGCCGTGCCGACGCGGCGCGGCAGTGGCTCAGTCGTCGACCGCCGTCAACCCGCGCCGCACGATGAGCGGGTCGGGTGCGTAGACGACCTCGGGATCCTTGCCGTCGTAGTCGAACTGGTTGAGGAAGAACCGCATGGCGTTGATGCGGGCGCGCTTCTTGTCGTTGCTCTTGATCGTCGTCCACGGCGCGATGTCGGTGTCGGTGCGCCGGAACATCTCCTCCTTCGCCGCGGTGTAGTCGTTCCACCGGTCCAGGGACTCCAGGTCCATGGGGGAGAGCTTCCACTGCCGCACCGGGTCGATCTGGCGGATCGCGAAGCGGGTGCGCTGCTCCGAGCGGGTCACCGAGAACCACAGCTTCGTCAGCGACATCCCTGAGTCGATGAGCGCGTTCTCGATGAGCGGCGCCTGGTGCATGAACTGCGAATACTGCTCAGGGGTGCTGAATCCCATGACGCGCTCGACGCCGGCCCGGTTGTACCAGGAGCGGTCGAAGAGCACGATCTCGCCGGCGGTCGGCAGATGCGCGATGTAGCGCTGGAAGTACCACTGACCCAGCTCGGTCTCGGTCGGCTTGGTCAGCGCGACGACCCGCGCGGCCCGCGGGTTGAGGTGCTCGGTGAAACGCTTGATCGTGCCGCCCTTGCCGGCCGCGTCGCGGCCCTCGAAGAGCAGCAGGTGCTTGCGGCCGGTGTCCTGGGTCCAATACTGGAACTTCAGCAGCTCGACCTGAAGCCGGTATTTCTCGACCTCGTATTCCTCGCGCGTCATTCGCTCGTCGTAGGGGTAGGACTCCCGCCACGTGTCGACCGCGCTGCCGCCCGGGTCGATGAGATCCGGGTCCGACCCGTGGTCGTCGTGGCTGACCGTGTAGCCCTCGGCGCGCAACTGGTCGATGAACTCGCGCATGTTCTCGTGAAGGCCTGTCGAGGAAATGTCACTCATCATCGCTCCTGCGTCGGGGTCGTGGGCTGCACGGGTCGGCGCGCACGCGGCGGCGCAAGCCCCGGTGCGACACCCCATTCTCCGTGTTCCGCCTCGTGGTGGAAGGGGGAACGGCCCCTGTTCGCCCGAACAGCAGGTGACGATCTGTCGGCGCCCCTCCCACCGGTAGTACGACCGCGGCCTGCGGGCCTTGCCGACTCACCCCCGCAGCAGGCCAGCTACGTTGGTGCCGATGAGCACCGCCGACGCCCCGCAGCCCTTGCGCTACCTCTTCGTGCACGCCCACCCCGACGACGAGACCCTCGCGACGGGCGTCGCGCTGGCCCACCTGGCCCGCGCCGGGCACGACGTCCACGTGCTGACGTGCACGCTGGGGGAGGAGGGCGAGGTCATCCCGCCGCGACTGCGGCACCTGGCGGCCGACGCCGACGACACGCTCGGGCCCTATCGGCGCGGCGAGCTGCGCGCCGCGATGGCGCGGCTCGGCGTGCAGGAGCGGGTGCTCGGCGAGGACCCGGCGACGAGGCGGGGGTCGTCCTACCGCGACTCGGGCATGGCCGACACCCCCGCCAACGCCGATCCGCGCTCGTGGGTCGCCGCGCCGCAGGACGAGGCGGTCGGCGCCGTGCGCGCGCACATCGAGGCCCTCGCCCCGGATGTCGTCGTCACCTACGACGAGCACGGCGGCTACCTGCACCCCGACCACGTGACGACCCATCGCCGCACCCGCGCCGCCGTCGCGCAGCTGCCGCCGCAGCGGCGCCCCGCGCTCTACGTCGTGCTCGTGCCGGCCGACGAGGCCGCGGCCGATCGGGAGTGGCTCGCCGACCGGCTGCCGACGGGGGTGCCGACGCCGCTTCCGGGTGCGGACGGCGCGGCGGGTCCCGCGCCCACGCTGACGCTCCTGGGTGCGGACGACCCCTACCCGCCGTCGGTCGTCGATCCAGACCTCGTGACGCACGAAATCGTCGGTGACGACGCCGACCTCGCGGTCCGCGACGCGGCGCTGCGGGAGCACGAGACCCAGGTCACGGTCTATGCGGACTGCTATGCGCTGTCCAACGACGTCGCCGCCCGGCTGGCGAGGGCGGATCGCTTCGCGCTCATGGACCCCGTGACGGGGGCGCTCGCGCCCGGCGCCGGGGCCCGGATCCTCGGCCTGCCCGCCCTGTCGCCGCCGGCACGCACCGGCGCCGCGCCGAAGGGCCTCTCGTGAGCGCGGCCGAGACGCCGGTCGGGTTTCCGCCGCCCGACCCCGACCGGTTCCGGCTCGCGATGGGCCGCTTCGCCACGGGGGTCACCGTCGTCACGACCCGCTCCGGCGCGACCGATCACGCGATGACGGCCAACTCGCTGGCGTCGGTATCCCTCGACCCGCTCCTCATGCTCGTGTGCGTCGAGAACGAGTCGCGCTTCTTCGACGCCGTCATCGAGGCCGGGGTGTGGGGGGTCAGCATCCTGCGGCACGATGCCCGGGCTGCCGCCACGTGGCTCGCCACCAGGGGGCGGCCGCTGCACGGCCAACTCGACCGGGTCCCGCACCGGCACGCCCCCGTCACCGGCGTCGCGCTGCTCGACGAGGCCATCGCCACGCTCGAATGCCGGACCCGCGACGTCGTGCCCGCCGGCGACCACCACGTGCTCATCGCCGACGTCGTGGCGGTGGATCTTGCCGAACACGCCGACGCGGCACTGCTGTTTTATCGCGGTCGGTATCGCACTCTGGACTGACGGGGGGCACGAGAGCAGGTGTCGGCGGGGGTCCGCGAGGAGGTGCGGCCATGGCGCAGCCCTCGCGCGTGCGCACGACCGTCGCTCTCCTGGCCCCCGCGCTCCTCCTGCTCGTCCTCTATGTCGGTGTCGCCTGGCTCGTCGGCCGCCAGCTGCCGACGCACGCCACGGTCGCCGGCGTGCATCTGGGCGGCATGACCCCGCAGGCCGCCCGCGAACGGCTGGCGGCCAAACTGGCCGACGAGGCCGACGAACCCGTGACCTTCGACCTCGCGGGCACGATCGTGCGGCACACGCCGGCCCGGATCGGGCTGTCGGTCGACCTCGACGCCACGTTCGCGGGGGTCACCGGCTTCTCGCTGGACCCGCGACGGGTCTGGGCGGGCCTCAACGGAGGCGGCCCGATCCCGCTGCGCAACCAAGTCGACATCGCGTGGGCCACCAAGGCGCTGGCCGCCGACATCTCCAGCGTCGAGCGGCCGGTGACCGAGGCGGCCGTGACCCTCACCTCCGGACGCGTCGAGACCGTGCGGCCCCGCGAGGGCCTGAGTGTCGACCTGCCGGCCGCGTTGGAGCAGCTGCGCACCCACTGGCCCGAGCAGACCCGGGTCGTGGCCCCGGTGCGACGCGTGCAGCCGCAGGTCTCGACCGCGGCCTTCGACGCCGCAGTCACGGGCGTCGCGCGGCCCGCGGTGGCCGAGCCGCTCGTGGTCGTCCTCGGCCGCCGCGAGACGAGCGTGCCCGTCAAGGACTTCGCGCCCGCGCTGAGCATGGTCGCCGCATCGGGCACGCTCGAACTGCGCGTCGAGGGCGCGCCCCTCGCGGCGGCCCTGCGCGATCGGGTCGCGGGGCTGGAGACCGACCCCGTCGACGCGACGGTGCGCATGGTCGCCGGCCGTCCGGCCGTCGTGCCCGCCGAAGCCGGCCGGCGCCTCGACGAACGTGCCACCGCCGCCAGGGCGCTCGTCGCCCTCACCGCGCCCGCGGGGCGAGCCCCGACCCGCCGCGCGGCCATCGTGACGACCGCGACGCCGGCGCCCGTCGGCACCGACGAGGCCCGGGCCTGGGGTGTGGAGCACCGCCTGGCCAGGGTCACCCTGCCCGACGCGGTCGCGGGTCTGCCCGCCCCCGACGCCCAACGCGCCAACGTCGCCACCGCCGTCGCGGCGCTCACCGGCGAGCAGGGGCGACTCCTCCGGCCGGGGGAGTCGGTGTCGCTGATCCAGGTGCTCGGCGACCCCGCCGGCCGCTATCCCGACGCGCCCGAGCCGACCGCTCAGGGCGCGCGGTGGCAGCCCGGCGGGGGCCTGTCGCAGCTGGCCAGCGCCCTCTACGCGGCGGCTTGGGACGCCGGGCTCGACGTCGGGTCGCGGCGCCCGCACGAGGTGCACCTCCCGGGCTATCCCGAGGGGCTCGACGCCGTCTACGGCTGGCCGGATGCCGATGTCACGCTGAGCAATCCGGGGCCGGGCGCCGTGCTCGTGCAGGCGAGCACGGGCGGTGGGTCGCTCGAGGTCGCGCTGTGGGGGCGCCGCGACAGCGTCGTGACCTCCCAGGTCGGGCCGCGGCTCAACCTCGTCTCGCCGGTGCCGGCCCCCGACCCCGGTGCCGGCGGCACCCTGGGCTGCGTCGAGCAGCCGCTGGCGGCCGACGGCTTCGACGTGGAGGTGCGGCGCCGGGTCGTGCGCGGGCGGACCGAGCTGCCCGCCCAGACCGAGGTCGTGCACTATGCCGCGCTGCAGCCCGTGAGCTGCACCGCCTCCGGGGCGTGGGTCGACCCGGGCGTGCCCGCCCCCGGCGCGGCACCCGAGCCCGGCGCGTTCGGCTGAGGTCAGGGTCGGGGGCCTCCAAGAGGACGGTCGAGGGCACGGCGTCGCCGGCCGTCGCGGTCACGGGTCGCGGGGTGTCGCGGGGTGGTGGAGCACGGCGGACGCCCCCCGCTGCCACCGGGGTCGGCCTGTGGGCATACTTGGGGTCTCATCACCGTGCCGTCCTTGGAGGAGGACCTCCCACATGACCTACGTCATCGCCCAGCCCTGCGTCGACCTCAAGGACAAGGCGTGCATCGAGGAGTGTCCGGTCGACTGCATCTACGAGGGTGAGCGGTCGCTCTACATCCACCCGGACGAGTGCGTCGACTGCGGTGCCTGCGAGCCGGTCTGCCCCGTCGAGGCGATCTACTACGAGGACGACGTCCCCGAGGAGTGGGCCGACTACTACAAGGCCAACGTCGAGTTCTTCGACGACCTCGGCAGCCCCGGTGGTGCCGCCAAGCTCGGTCTCATCAACAAGGACCACCCGATCATCGCCGCCCTGCCGCCGCAGGAACACGACGAGTGAGCCCCGCGGGGCACCCGAGTCAGCAGGGGCAGCAGACCGTCCGCCCGGCCCGCGTGCTGCCGGACTTCCCGTGGGACCAGCTGGCGCCGTTCAAGGCGCAGGCAGCCCGGCATCCGGGCGGGATCGTCGACCTGTCGGTCGGCACGCCGGTCGACCCCACGCCGGCATGCGTGCGGGAGGCTCTCGTGGCCGCGGCCGACGCTCCGGGCTACCCGCAGACCTGGGGGACTCCCGCGCTGCGGGAGGCGGTCGTCGACTGGTTCGCGCGGTGCCGCGGGGTGCCCGGCGTCGACCCCGACGGGGTGTTGCCGACGATCGGCAGCAAGGAGTTCGTCGCCTGGCTGCCGACCCTGCTCGACCTGGGCCCCGGAGATGTCGTCGGCTTCCCCGACATCGCCTACCCGACGTATGACGTGGGCGCCCGGCTGGCGGACGCGACCCCGACTCCGGTCGAGGGGTTCGCCCAGTTCGGGCCGCCGACGAGCGCGACCACACCCAAGCTGCTGTGGGTCAACAGCCCCGGCAACCCGACCGGCCGGGTGCTCGGCGTCGACCATCTGCGCAAGGTCGTGCAGTGGGCGCGCCGGCACGGTGTCGTCGTCGCATCCGACGAGTGCTACGCGCCGCTGGACTGGCGACCCGACTCCGAGCGCGACCCGGGCGACCACGCGCGCCACGGCACGCCGAGCATCCTCGACCCCCGCGTCTGCGACGGCGACCATCGGGGTCTGTTGTGCGTGTATTCGCTCTCGAAACAGAGCAACCTCGCGGGCTATCGCGCGGCGTTCGTCGCGGGCGACCCCGAGCTCGTCGGTGCCCTCCTGGAGGTGCGCAAGCACGCCGGCATGATGATGCCGTTCCCCGTGCAGCAGGCGATGATCGCGGCGCTGGGCGACGACGAGCACGTGGCGGTCCAACGCGAGGTCTACCGGCGTCGCCGCGACACTCTCCTCTCTGCGGTGACGTCGGCCGGCTGGTCGGTCGAGCACTCCCAAGCGGGGCTCTATCTGTGGGCCACCCGCGGTCAGGACTGTTGGGCCGACGTGGAGCATCTGGCGAGTCTGGGTATTCTCGTGGCACCGGGCAGTTTCTACGGACGAAGCGGCCGCCGACACGTGCGGGTCGCCCTGACCGCCCCTGACGAGAGGATCGCTGCCGCGGCCGACCGGCTCACCCGGTAGGGCTGCATCACGTCGATACCACCGTCGACCATGCCCACTCGGTCAATCACTGATTGATATACCGTGCGAAATGACGCTTCAAACGGTGCGGCGGCCCGACGCAACATGACCCTGCGGGCCGCGAGGCACCTCCACGAAAGGAATCGACTTCGATGGCGAACGAAGCAACGCTGACCATCGGCGACAAGAAGGTGAGCCTCCCCGTCGTCACCTCCACGGAGGGCAACGACGGCATCGATGTCTCCTCCCTGCTGAAGAACACGGGGGCGACCACGTTCGACGTGGGCTTCGCCAACACGGCCCCCTGCAAGTCCGCGATCACCTACATCGACGGCGACGCGGGCATCCTGCGCTACCGCGGCTACCCCATCGAGCAGCTGGCCGAGAAGTCGACCTTCCTCGAGACCTCCTACCTCGTGCTCTACGGCGAGCTGCCCACCAAGGCCCAGCTCGACACGTTCGAGAACGAGATCAAGGAGTCCTCGCTGCTCGATGAGCGGATGCGCGACTTCTTCCGGTGCTTCCCGCGCCGCTCCCACCCGATGCCCGTGCTGTCGGCCGGCATCATGGCCGTCTCGACCTTCAACCACGCGAGCACCGCGATCGACGACCCCGAGCAGATCGAGAACGCGACGATCACGCTGCTCGGCAAGTGCCCGACGTTCGCGGCCTACGGCTACAAGAACTCCCTGGGGCAGCCGCTGCTCTACCCCAAGCTCGACCTCAGCTACATCGAGAACTTCCTGAGACTCTCGTTCGGCCTGCCGACCGCTCAGTACGAGCCCGACCCCAAGGTCGTCGCCGCGCTCGACACGCTGCTCATCCTGCACGCCGACCACGAGCAGAACTGCTCGACCTCCACGGTGCGGCTCGTCGGCTCGAGCCAGGCCGACATCTACGCCTCGGTGGCCTCCGGCGTCAACGCCCTGTCCGGCCCGCTGCACGGCGGGGCCAACCAGCAGGTCGTCGAGATGCTCGAGCGCATCAAGGACGAGGGCGGCGACGTCGACGACTTCGTGCGCCGCGTCAAGGACAAGGAGGCCGGCGCCAAGCTCATGGGCTTCGGCCACCGGGTCTACAAGAACTACGACCCGCGCGCCGCGATCATCAAGAAGCACGCCGACGAGATCCTGCGCGACTACGAGCAGCAGGACGAGCTGCTCGACATCGCGATGCGGCTGGAGGAGATCGCGCTCTCCGACGACTACTTCAAGGAGCGCCGCCTCTACCCCAACGTCGACTTCTACACCGGGCTGCTCTATCAGGCCATCGGCTTCCCGACGAACATGTTCACCGTGCTCTTCGCCCTGGGCCGCCTGCCCGGCTGGATCGCCCACTGGCGCGAGATGAACGCGGACCCGGCGACGAAGATCGGGCGCCCGCGCCAGATCTACACCGGCCAGACCGAGCGGGAGTTCGTCGACATCGACAAGCGCTGACGCCTCCGCGCGACGGCAGGCGCGCCCGACCACGCGACGGCGCCGAGGGTCACCCTCGGCGCCGTCGTCACGTCCGTGGCGCGCCCGTCCCGCCCTCTGTGGCGCGCCCGTCCCGCCCGTCCGTAGCGCCGCCCGTCCTGACGCCCGTGGGAAGGCGACGTCGCTCACGAACCGGCGACCCGCACGACGACGGTCCGCACCCCCGAGCCCGAGGACGCGTCGACCGGCCAGGTCGAGGCCTCGTCACCGCGACCCCGGCTCCACGTGCGGCCACCCACCGACACGGACTCCGTCTCGTTGGCGTGGGCCTGCGCCACCGACCAGGCGGCCACCGCCAAGGCGCCGCGCTCGGTGTCGGTGCCCACCCGCACGGTGCGCCCCGACACGGTCGGGCGCACCCCGAACTCCGCTCGAAGTGCGTCGGCGACGGCCGCGGCGTCGCCGGGACCGGAGACGACGTCGAGCCGGCACGTCACGGCCCCCGCACGGTTGCCGGTGAAGCCCTCGGCGAGCACCGTCGCCTCGTCCTCGTGCTTGGCGTAGGCCTCGGGATAGCCGCTGCGCTGCACGTCCTGGGCGACCTGGGTCAACGGCCGCGTCTGCCACCCGGACACCTTGACGAGATGGTCGTAGAAGCGCTCGGAGGCGTAGTGCGGATCCTGCACCTGCGCCGCCGTGCCCCAGCCCTGTGACGGCCGCTGCTGGAAGAGGCCGAGCGAATCCCGGTCGCCGTGGTCGAGATTGCGCAGCTTGGACTCCTGCATGGCGGTGGCGATCGCGATGACCGCGGCTCGCGTCGGCAGCCGACGCTCGACGGAGACCGCCGAGATCGTCGCCGCGTTGGCCGCCTGCTCCGGGCTCAGGCCGACGTCGCCGCCGCCCGCGGCCGTGATCGTGCAGCCCGCCGGTAGGAGCGTCGGCACGAGCCGTGCCACGACGGCGGTCGCGACGAAGAGCACGAGCGCGCAGAGCACGATGACAAGGCAACCCCGGACCCGCCGGTGGCCGGCGGAGTGCGCTGTCCGACGGGCGCGGGCGGGGGACCCGCGGCCGGGGTGTCGGCGCGCGTGACCCGAGGCGCGGCCGGGGTGCCGCGGCTCAGTTGTGGGCATGCAACTCCGTGTTGAGGGTGATGCCCGACCCGGTGCGCGAGCGGGCCCGGACCTGACCGGTGACGGAGTCGCGCAGGAACAGCAGCCCGTCGCTGCCCGAGAGGTCGCGGGCCTTGACGACCCGGCCGTCGCCGATGGTGACCTTCGTGCCGGCCGTGAGATAGAGCCCCGCCTCGACGACGCAGTCGTCGCCCAGCGCGATGCCCAGACCCGACTCCGCGCCGAGCAGGCAGCGCTTGCCGATGCGCACCCGCTCGGTGCCGCCGCCCGAGAGCGTGCCCATCGTCGAGGCGCCGCCACCGATGTCGGAACCGTCGTCGACGACGACCCCCTGGGAGATGCGGCCCTCGACCATCGAGGTGCCGAGCGTGCCGGCGTTGAAGTTGACGAAACCCTCGTGCATGACGGTCGTGCCCTCCGCGAGGTGGGCGCCGAGGCGCACGCGGTCGGCGTCACCGATCCGCACGCCCGCGGGCACGACGTAGTCGGTCATGCGGGGGAACTTGTCGACCCCGAAGACCTGCACGGGCCCGGAGCTGCGCAGGCGCGCCCGCGTGGCCTCGAAGTCCTGCGGCGCGCACGGCCCGTAGTTGGTCCACACGACGTTGGGCAGGGCGCCGAAGATGCCGTCGAGATTGAGCTCGTTGGGGCGCACGAGCCGGTGGCTCAGCAGGTGCAGCCGCAGGTAGGCGTCGCGCGTGTCGGCGGGCGCCGCGTCGAGGTCGACCGCGGTGAGCTCGAGCACGAGCCGCACCCCGCGGCGCGGGTCCTGGACCTGGAGGCTGGCCAGCTCGACCGGCTGCGCGTAGGGGTCGTCGGCCGGGGCGTCACCCAGCTGCGGAGCCGGATACCACGTGTCGAGCACCTGTCCCTCGTCGGTCAGCGTGGCCAGTCCCCATCCCCAGGCGGATCGCGTCGTCATGGGGTCAGCCTATGTGTCGCACTACGGTTGGCCTGTGCCCGACTCGACGCCTGCCCTCGATCTGTCCGCCGACATCGTCACGCTCACCGCCGCGGTGTGCGACATCCCCTCCGTCAGCGGCGCCGAGCGGCCGCTCGCCGACGCCGTCGAGGCCGCGCTGACGCCCCTGGGGCACCTCGAGGTCGAGCGCGTCGGCAACGTCGTCGTCGCCCGCACCCACGCCGGTCGCGCCGAGCGCGTCGTGCTCGCCGGGCACCTCGACACCGTGCCGCTCACCGACCCGCCCAACCTGCCGACGCGCGTCGAGGGCGACGTGCTGTGGGGCCGCGGCACCGTCGACATGAAGGGTGGGGTGGCGGTGCAGCTGCGGCTCGCCGCGGCGTTGTCGAGCCCGCGGCGAGACATCACCTACGTCTTCTACGACAACGAGGAGGTGGATGCCTCGCGCAACGGTCTGGGCCACCTCGCGCGCAGCCACCCGCACCTGCTCGCCGCCGACTTCGCCGTGCTGCTCGAACCCACCCGCGCCCACGTCGAGGGGGGCTGCAAGGGCACGCTGCGGGTCGAGCTGGAGCTCACCGGCAAGGCGGCCCACTCCGGGCGCCCCTGGGTCGGCGACAACGCCGTGCACAAGGCCGCGCCGGTGCTCACCCGGCTGCGCGACTACCAGGCGCGCGAGGTGCTGGTGGACGGGCTCACCTACCACGAAGGGCTCTCGGCCGTCGGCATCACCGGAGGCATCGCCGGCAACGTCATCCCGGACCGCTGCGTCGTCACGGTGAACTACCGCTTCGCGCCCGACCGCTCGCAGGAGGAGGCGCTCGCGCACGTGCGCGAGGTGTTCGCCGGCATCGAGAGTCTGCAGCTGCGCGTCACCGACAGCGCCTCGGGCGCCCGCCCCGGCCTGGACCGCCCGATCGCCCAGTCGTTCGTCGCGGACCTCGCCGTCGAGGTGACCGCCAAGGAGGGCTGGACGGACGTCGCGCGGTTCGCCGACCTCGGCGTTCCCGCGGTGAACTTCGGCCCCGGCGATCCGTTGCTGGCCCACCAGGACGACGAGCGGGTGCCGCTGGCGCAGCTGCGCGACGCGGAGGCGGCCCTGCTGCGCTGGCTCGCGTAGCGGGTCCCGGCGGGGCAGTCCCGGCGAGGCATGGGTTGCACCTCAGCCCAGGTCGCGCGGCGCGGACCACGTCCACCCCGGCAGTTACCGTGAAAGCGTGAAGACCTCCGGCTACCAACGCGGCCCCGTGACCCTGCGGGGTCGCCACGTGCCCGCCACGACGACCGATCAGCGCCTGCTCGACAGCAGCGGACGATCGGACTGGCTGCACACCGACCCGTGGCGGGTCATGCGCATTCAGGCCGAGTTCGTCGAGGGTTTCGGCAGCCTCGCCGAGCTCGGTCCCGCCGTGTCGGTCTTCGGCTCGGCGCGCACGCGACCCGATGACCACGAGTACGACCTCGGGGAGCGCATCGGGGCGGCGCTCGTCGACGCGGGCTATGCCGTGATCACCGGCGGCGGGCCGGGCGCGATGGAGGCGGCCAACAAGGGGGCGGCGCAGGCGGGCGGCACGTCGGTCGGGCTGGGCATCGAGTTGCCGTTCGAGCAGGGGCTCAACGAATACGTGCACATCGGCGTGAACTTCCGCTATTTCTTCATCCGCAAGATGATGTTCATCAAGTATGCCGAGGGTTTCGTCGTGCTCCCGGGCGGATACGGCACGTTCGACGAGCTCTTCGAGGCGCTGACGCTCGTGCAGACCCGCAAGGTCACCCGGTTCCCGATCGTGCTCATGGGCAAGGACTACTGGGCGGGCCTGCTGGAATGGCTCCGCGGCACGGTGCGCGAGCGCGGCACGATCTCGCCCGGCGACGTCGACCTGCTGCACGTGACCGACGACGTCGACGAGGCCGTGCACATCATCCGCACCGCTGCCGCGGAGCGGGCGGCCGCGCACGAGCGCGCGGCCAAACACCCCGAGTGAGAGCCGAACACCCCGAACACGAGGGGCGCGGCGCCGCGGGAACGTGAACGTTGTCGGCGCGACGTGACACCATACGGCAGGTGATCGTCCTCCTCTTGGCCAGCGTCATCGTCCTCGTCGGCCTGGCCGCGGCCCTCGTGCTCCTGCGCGGTGGTCTCAGCGTGCACATGAAGCCGGCCGTCACGAGCATGGGCGGCGGGCTGCCGCCCGGCCCGGTGTGCTCCGACGACATCACCGGGGTGCGCTTCGACACGGTCCTGCGCGGCTACCGCATGGATCAGGTCGACGAGGTGCTCGCGCGCCTGCAGGACGCGTTGGCCCAGCGCGACGACGAGATCCGGTTGTTGCGCGACACCGGGTCGGTGTCGCTGCGCTCGGTGCCCGGGCAGGATCCCGGCCGGCCCACCACCAGTCGGTAGGGTGATGCGGCGGTGAAGGGGTCGGTGCATGAACGACATGAAGGAGCCGGCGATGGCACGGCGATCGCGGGCGGCGGCTCGGTGGGCGGCTCGGCGTCCGACGCGGAGCACGACACGGCGAGCGGACGCCCTCCGGTGACCGGGGTCGGTGAGCCACCGGTCGCCACGGCCGCGCCGGTCTCGGGAGGCGGACACGGGCCGCGGTGGTATCAGCGCCCGGCGACGTTCTTCGGAGCGGTCATCGGCATCTACCTCGTGGCCAGGCTCTTCTCGGGCATCGTGCTCTATCTCACGGGCCTGCATCAGGTCGACGTCGTGTGGTTCGAGAACGAGCGCGGCTATCTGCGCATGACGGTGCTGTGGGACTCGTTCTGGTATCGGCAGATCGTCGAGGACGGCTATCCGCGCATCCTCCCGGCCGATCCGGACACCGGCAAGCTGTGGCAAAACCCCTGGGCCTTTTACCCGATGTTCCCGTTCATGACGAGATACGTCATGGCGATCACCGGAGGCGGCTTCGCACTCATCGGGTCGTCGATCTCGCTGTTCTTCGGCGGTGTGGCGTCGGTGCTCATGGCGATCCTCGTGCGCGACAAGGTCGGCCCGCGGGTCGCGCTCGCCGTCGTCGCCGTCTGGGCGTCGATGATCACGGCCTCGATGCTGCAGGTCGCCTACACCGAGTCGATGGCGATGACGCTGCTGTGCGGCGTGCTGCTCGCGCTGACCCGGAGCCGGTGGTGGGTCGCGGCGGGCATCGCGCTGCTCACGGGCCTGACGCGGCCGATCGCCGCGCCGCTGGGGATCGTCGCGCTCGTCTCGGTCTATCTGCGCTGGCGGCGGCGTGCCGAGGAGCCCATCCCGCTCGGCGAATACGCGGCGATGATCGCGGCCCTCGGGGCGTGCGGGGCCTCGGCGCTCATCTGGCCCACGATCGTGTGGCTGGGCACGGGCAACCCCGAGGGCTACACCGAGACGATGACGGCCTGGCGCGCCTACGACGAGATCCAGCCCTTCCTGCCGTGGTGGTACAGCGCGCGCTATCTCGTCGGGTCGGACATCGGTGCGGGCGCACTGCTGGCGGTCTTCGCCGTCATCGTGTTCGCCATCGCGGCCGGGCCATGGGCGCGTGGGCTCGGTGCCCAGATGCGGGCCTGGTCGCTGGCCTACCCCGCCTACCTCTTCGCGGTGCTCGACCCCACGTCGAGCATCTACCGCTACCTCATCCCGCTCTTCCCGTGGTTCATCGTGCTGCTCGGCGCCGGGTGGGGCCGGCCCGGGCAAGACCCGTTGGAGCCTCCGGAGGACGGCCCGGCCGGTGGTGCGCACGCGCCGCTGCCGCAGCGGCTGCGCCAGCTGACCACGGGGCGGCTGCTGCGCCTGACGTTGTTGTGGGTGCTGCTGGGCATGGCGACGCAGGTCTGGTGGATCTGGGAGATCTGGCAGTTCACGCCGCCGGCCGACAACCCGCCGTGACCCGGCGCGGCCGGTCGGCGCGCGGCGCCTCGAACAGCGGTCCGCGACACCTCGACTCGGCGCCGAATTTCGTCCTGACGGGCGCACGCGCGATAATGGACCACGCATGTGTGTCCGCGCTGTCGCGTCACACCCGGGCGTTCCGGGGGTGTCCCGTGGACCACCCGAGAAGGCCACACGCTCGATGGAAGGGGTACGAATGGCCGCAATGAAGCCTCGGACCGGTGACGGTCCGCTGGAGGTCACCAAGGAAGGCCGCGGCATCGTGCTGCGCATGCCGATCGAGGGTGGCGGCCGCCTGGTCGTCGAGATGACCCCCGAAGAGGCCGCCAACCTCGGCAAGGCCATCCAGGGCTGTGAGGCCGTCCCCAGCTGACGATCGGCTCACGCCTCAGCAGTTGCACGGGCCCCCGCACCACCCCAGGTGTCGGGGGCCTTGCCGTCGGCGCGCGACCCCGGTCACCGCGTGACCGC
>JBDIAP010000084.1:0-17262 GCA_039812485.1 Kineosphaera sp. | reverse complement strand
CCATCACCATGCCGCGCACCATGGCCGGCACTTCGCTGACAACCCGCCCGGAGATGGGGAAGTTCTCCACGGCGCGCACAGTGTGCACGCCGTAATAGGCATCGGCGGGCACCTCCTTGCGTCCGAGTAGATCCGTCTCCCACCGACACTCACCCACGTCGACCTCCATCGACTCGCGCGCTTCTGTGAGCGGCTTTGCTCACGTCGAAACCGTATCTAAGAGAGCTCTCAGCCAAGGAGGGTTTGGGCAGGTCAAGGACCTTTGGCAGGCTTTCGGACTCGCCGCTCGACGCGACAAAAGCGGCGGCGGGACGGACCGTGTGGTCCGTCCCGCCGCCGGTGTGACGCGCGTCAGCCTCTGAGCCCTACGTGGGGCTCTGAGTCCTGCGTGGGGCTCGGGTCCTACTTGAGGGTGACGGTGGCGCCGGCGCCCTCGAGGGCAGCCTTGGCCTTCTCCGCGTCGTCCTTGTTGGCGTTCTCCAGGACGGCCTTGGGGGCGCCGTCGACGAGGTCCTTGGCCTCCTTGAGACCGAGGCTCGTGAGGGCGCGCACCTCCTTGATGACCTGGATCTTCTTGTCGCCGGCGGCCTCGAGGATGACGTCGAACTCCGTCTTCTCCTCCTCGGCCGGGGCGGCGTCGCCACCCGCAGCGCCACCGGCGGCGGCGACCGCGACGGGGGCGGCGGCGGTGACGTCGAACTTCTCCTCGAACGCCTTGACGAACTCCGAGAGCTCGATGAGGGTCATCTCGGAGAAGACGTCGAGAAGCTCGTCGTTGCTGAGCTTGGCCATGATGGCTTCCTTCCTAGCTATGCCGTGAGTGGCAGTGATCGAACGTGATCGGGTCGACGCGTGCGCGTCAGCCCTCGTCGCCACCCGCGGCGACGTCGGTGGACGCGGCGGGAGCGGCTGCGCCACCCGACTCCGCGACCTTGGCGCGCAGGGCCTCGACGGTGCGGACCGTCTTGCTCAGCGGCGCCTGGAACAGGGCGGCGGCCTGGCTCGTCTTGGCCTTCATGGCACCGGCGAGCTTGGCCAGCAGGACCTCGCGCGACTCGAGGTCGGCGAGCTTGGTGATCTCCTCCGCCGTCATCGACTTGCCGTCGAGGACGCCGGCCTTGATGACGAGCAGCGGGTTGGCCTTCGCGAAGTCGCGCAGGCTCTTGGCGGCCTCCACCGGGTCACCGGTGATGAAGGCGATGGCCGAGGGCCCGGAGAGCTGCCCCTCGAAGGCCGACACTCCGGCTTCCTTGGCGGCGATCTCCGTCAGCGTGTTCTTCACGACCGAGTAGGAGCCGTTGGCGCGCAGCGACGTGCGCAGCTGCGAGAGCTGGCTGACGCTCAGGCCGCGGTACTCGGTGAGAACGGCCGCACCGGACTCGCGGAACTTGTCCGTGAGCTCGGCGATGGCTGCCTGCTTCGCGGGCGTTGCCATGGGGCCTCCTTGTGCAGTGCGGTGCCGGCACCCAGGCCACGAAAAAAGCTCCCGACGCAGGGCGCGGGAGCACACACGACACCATCGAGGAGCGATGGGGAAGCGGATCACTGTCACGGCCTGCGCTGGTCGCCCTTGCGGGGCTCTTCGGTCGAGAGGCGCTGCGCGCCTGCCGACAACCGGCGGTCTTGGGTCGCCGTCCACTCTACGGGGGAGGCAAGGCCCAGACCAAATCGCCGCCACTGCCCCGTCGCCTGCGACGCCGACGCCCGGCGGCACGCAGCGCGCGTGCCGCCGGGCGTCGTCCCCGTTGCGAGCCGGGCCGGTCAGGCCTGGTCGTCCTCCGCGAGGAGGTTGCGGGTGCGGTTGTAGTCGAGCGGGATGCCCGGGCCCATCGTCGTGGTCATCGTGCCCTTGGTGATGTAGCGACCCTTGCTCGCCGACGGCTTGAGCCGCAGGATCTCCTCCAGCGCCGCGCCGTAGTTCTCCACCAGCGCCTTCTCGTCGAACGAGACCTTGCCGATGATGAAGTGCAGGTTCGAGTGCTTGTCCACGCGGAACTCGATCTTGCCGCCCTTGATGTCGGACACGGCCTTGGCCACGTCCATCGTCACGGTGCCGGTCTTCGGGTTCGGCATGAGACCGCGGGGACCGAGCACCTTGCCGAGGCGCCCGACCTTGCCCATGAGGTCGGGGGTCGCGACGACGGCGTCGAAGTCGAGCCAGCCGCCCTGGACCTTGGCGAGCAGGTCGTCGGAGCCGACGTAGTCGGCGCCGGCCGCCTCGGCCGCCTCGGCGTTCGCACCCGTGGCGAAGACGAGCACGCGGGCCGTCTTGCCGGTGCCGTTGGGCAGGTTGACCGTGCCGCGGACCATCTGGTCCGCCTTGCGCGGGTCGACCCCAAGGCGCAGGGCGACCTCGACGGTCGCGTCGTACTTCGTCGACGACGTCTCCTTGGCCAGGCGCACGGCCTGCAGCGGCGAGTAGAGCTCGCTGTCGTTGATCTTCTCTTCAGCGGCCCGGTAGGCCTTGCTGCGCTTCATGTTCTCTCCTTGTGACGCGGCGCGGGCGAGGTCATCGCCCACTGGTGTGTGGAGTTGTGGTGTGCGGGCCAGCGCCTGGCCCTCCCACACGCACGGGAGCTCCAGCCCCCGTGGGCCCCCGAACTGCCACACACGGGGACTCCGCCCCCGTGGACCCCGAACTGCCCCGAGCGGCTGCTGCGCTCGCGTTGGTCGGCATCGCTCGCTGCGCTCGCGGTGGGGGCTGGTCCGTGTGTTGCGTTCGGGGAGACCGTGCCCCGTGGTGCGGTGGGGCATCGGTCTCGGTGGAGCGACCGATCAGCCTTCGACGGTGACGCCCATGGAGCGGGCGGTGCCGGCGATGATCTTGGCGGCCTGGTCGACGTCGTGGGCGTTGAGGTCTTCGAGCTTCTGCTGAGCGATCTCGCGGACCTGCTCGGCGGTGAGCTTGGCGACCTTCGTCTTGTGGGGCTCACCGGAGCCCTTGGCGATGCCCGCGGCCTTCTTGATGAGCTCGGCGGCCGGCGGGGTCTTCGTCACGAAGGTGAACGAGCGGTCTTCGTAGACCGTGATCTCCACCGGGATGACGTTGCCGCGCTGGGACTCCGTCGCGGCGTTGTAGGCCTTGACGAACTCCATGATGTTGACGCCGTGCTGACCGAGGGCCGGACCCACCGGCGGCGCGGGCGTGGCCGCACCGGCCTGGATCTGCAGCTTGATGTAGCCGGACACCTTCTTCTTGGGAGGCATGCGCTCTCTTCCTAGTCGTCATTGGGCCGACGCCATGGGCGATGACCCGGTTGCAGTAGAACGACCCGGGCGCGCCCGGGCCGCCGTCCAGTATGGCAGCGCCCGGCCTCAACGCCGAATCGCGGCACACGCTGACCCACGGCCGAGCGCCACCCGGCCACGCCGGGCCGGAGGCGAACAACACCCCGGGACTACTCTTCCCGGCGCGAGCGATGCCGACCACCGCGAGCGCAGCGGCCGCTTCGCGTCGTTCGGGTCCGCGGGTGGGAGCCCCCGTGCGTGGCAGGTCGGGGGTCCCCGGGGGCGGAGCCCCCGTGCGTGCGTCTACAGCTTCGCGACCTGGTTGAACGACAGCTCGACTGGCGTCTCGCGGCCGAAGATCGAGACGAGCACCTTGAGCTTCTGGCTCTCGGGCAGCACTTCGGAGATCGTGGCGGGCATGGTCTCGAAGGGGCCCTCCATGACGGTGACCGACTCGCCGACGGAGTAGTCGGACTCGACCTGCGCGCCGCCCTGGCCGGATGCCTGCGTCGACTTGGTCGCGGAGGCGCCGGCGGCCTCGGCGGTGGCCGGTTCGCCCTGGGGGGCCAGCATGGAGAAGATCTCGTCGAGGCTCAGTGGCACGGGCGAGTAGGCGTTGCCGACGAAGCCCATGACTCCGGGGGTGTGGCGCACGGCGCCCCAGCTCTCGTCGGTGAGGTCCATGCGCACGAGCACGTAGCCGGGCATCCGGACGCGGCGCACAATCTTGCGCTGGCCGTTCTTGATCTCGGTGACCTGCTCCATGGGCACCTCGGTCTGGAAGATGTACTCCTCCATGTTGAGCGAGGTGATGCGCTGCTCGAGGTTCTGCTTGACGCGGTTCTCGTAGCCGGCGTAGCTGTGCACGACATACCAGTCGCCTTCGGCGAAGCGCAGCTGGCGACGCAGCTCCTCGGCGGGGTCGACGCTCTCTTCCTCGTCGGCGCTCTCGGCCGCGACGGAGGCGTGGCTTTCGCCGTCTGCGTGGCCTGCGTCTTCGTCGCCTGCGTCTTCGTCGTCGTGGTCTGCATCGTCTCCGGCCTCGGCGTCATCGTCGCCGACCGTGTCATCGTCGCCGTCGTCATCGGCGCCGTCGTCATCGCCGTCGTCGGTGAGTGCCTCATCGATGTCCGCGGGACCGCCCTGCGCGTCCTCGTCGGCGTCCTCGAGGTCCTCGTCGGGGTCCTCGAGCTGGGCCGGGTCGGCTTCGGCGCCCTCGGGGGCGAGCGAGACTTCCGGTGCCTCGTCGGCGAGCTCCTGCGCGGTGGGCTCCTGCACCTGCGGCTCGGCGTCCTCGAGCGGACGTGCGTCCGGGCTGTCCTGCTGCGACACGCGGTGACCTACTTCCTCTGCTGCGTAACGGGTGTGCGCCACGCTCTGGCCGGCGCACGGGAGGGCGCTGCGCGGGCTCAGCCCGCGAAGACCCAGAAGACGAGACGGGTGAAGAGCGTGTCGAGACCGAAGACGAAGAGCATGATCGCCACGACGAAGACGATGACGACGATCGTGTAGGTCGTCAGCTCCTCCCGTGTGGGCCGCACGACCTTGCGCATCTCGTCGAGCACCTGGCTGATGAACAACCCGATCGACGCGAAGAAGCGCGTGACGGCGTTGCCCTGCTTGGGCTGCCCGCCCGGGGCAGAGCGGGCGCCGCGAGGGGCCGTCCTCTGGTCACTCACGGGCCTTCTCCCAACGTCAGCCGCCGGCCACATTCAGGATCTGACCTGAGGACTGTCGGCGGGCACTCCTTCATCGACACGAACACACGCTCACACCTGCAACGCAGGGCAGGAGGGACTCGAACCCCCAACCGCCGGTTTTGGAGACCGGTGCTCTACCAATTGAGCCACTGCCCTACGGGTGATCTCGGTCGACGCACCGCGGCGGACCCATCGAATCTGCATCGAATCCGTCTCGGCACGACCCGAATCGGACGATGCGAAGGGGAGGATCCGGAGCATGCCGCAGCGGAGGACCTTCAGTCACCCAGGTAGAGAGCATACGTGACAGGCGGCGGGCAAAGCCAACTCGCCCCGGCAGCGAGCGACGCCCGGTCTCGCGGGCGGCGGCGTGGAACGATAGGGCCCGTGACCGCCACGAACTCCCCCGCCCCCGCCCCCGCCCCCGCCCGTGTCTCCCGCCGGCTCGGCGCCATCGCCGAGTCGGCCACGCTGGCCGTCGACGCCAAGGCCAAGGCCCTCAAGGCGCAGGGCCGCCCGGTCATCGGCTTCGGCGCCGGCGAGCCGGACTTCCCGACACCCGACTACATCGTCGCCGCCGCCGTGGCCGCCGCGCAGGACCCGGTCAACCACCGCTACTCCCCCGCCGGCGGCCTGCCCGCCCTCAAGGAGGCGATCGTCGCCAAGACCAAGCGCGACTCCGGCTACGAGGTGAGCGCCGCCCAGGTGCTCGTCACCAACGGGGGCAAGCAGGCGGTCTACAACACGTTCGCTGCGCTGCTCGACCCGGGCGACGAGGTGCTGCTGCCGGCGCCGTACTGGACGACGTACCCCGAGGCCATCAAGCTCGCCGAGGGCACCCCCGTAGAGGTCTTCGCCGGGGAGGACCAGGGCTACCTCGTGACGGTGGAGCAGCTCGAGGCGGCCCGCACGGACCGCACCAAGGTGTTGCTCTTCTGCTCGCCGTCGAACCCGACGGGGGCCGTGTATCCCCGCGAGCAGGTCGAGGCGATCGGACGGTGGGCGCTGGAGCACGGCATCTGGGTCGTCACCGACGAGATCTACGAGCACCTCACCTACGACGGGGTCGAGGCCGTGTCGATGCCGGTCGTCGTGCCGGAGCTCGCCGACACGTGCGTCGTGCTCAACGGAGTCGCCAAGACCTACGCGATGACCGGGTGGCGGGTCGGCTGGATGATCGGCCCGATCGACGTCATCAAGGCCGCGACCAACCTGCAGAGCCACGCGACGAGCAACGTCGCCAACATCAGCCAGCGCGCCGCGATCGCCGCGCTCAACGGGCCGCTCGAGGCCGTCGAGCACATGCTGGTCGCCTTCGACCGGCGCCGCACGACGATCGTGTCGATGCTCAACGAGATCGAGGGCGTCGACTGCCCGGTGCCGCACGGCGCGTTCTACGCCTACCCCTCGGTCAAGGGACTGCTCGGCAAGGAGATCCGCGGCAAGCGCCCGCAGACCTCCGCCGAGCTCGCCGCCCTCATCCTCGAGGAGGTCGAGGTCGCCGTCGTGCCGGGTGAGGCGTTCGGGCCGAGCGGTTATGTGCGGCTCAGCTACGCCCTGGGCGACGACGACCTCGTCGAAGGAGTCGGGCGCATCCAGTCGCTGCTGGCCGAGGCTCGCTGAACCGGTCCCGCCCCTCGTCAGCCCGGCTGCACCTGCAGCCCGACAGCGCGCACCGGCGCCGTCCGCGTCGGCCGGCGGGATCGGCAGCACGCTGACGAGGGGGGTCGGGCCAACCGATCGCCGAGCGCGGTGAGAGACCCTCGCGCGACGATGACGATCGACGATGACGACACCCGCCGGGATGGTCGACACCCGCCAAATAACCCGCCGGATAGTCGACCGTGGCGGCACCCGGAGGGCGGCGAGGTCGACGATCGACGTGCTGCGCATGACTCATGAGGACCGGGGGCGTCTGCGGCGACCCGCCGACCCGGCCTCCTGGACACGCCGCCCAGGTGAGCGACGCTGGCCGGGCCGCCGAGGAGCGAATGTGACACTGAGGGGATGACGCGCCCGGTGCACACGCTTCCCAAAGCCCACCTGCACCTGCACTTCACCGGTTCGATGGGCATGGACACGCTCACGGACATGGGCCGCTCCCACGGGGTCCGGCTGCCCCGGGCACTCACGGAGAACTGGCCGCCGGACCTCACGGAGGCCGACACCCGCGGCTGGTTCCGCTTCCAGCGGCTCTACGACGCGGCCCGGGCCTGCGTGCGCGGCGAGGCGGACATGCGGCGCATCGTCGCCGAAGCTGCCGCCGCCGACGCCGCGGAGGGGTCCGGGTGGCTCGAGCTGCAGGTGGACCCGACGAGCTACGCGCCGTTCGTCGGCGGCATCACCCCCGCCCTGGAGATCGTGCTCGACGAGGCCAAGCTGGCCAGCGAGCGCACGGGCGTCGGGGTCGGCATCGTCGTCGCGGCCAGCCGGACCCGGCACCCCCTCGACGCGCGCACGCTGGCCCGCCTCGCCGCGCAGCACGCCGGCGACGGGCCGGGGCAGGTGCTGGGCTTCGGGCTGAGCAATGACGAGCGCCGCGGCAGCACACCGGAGTTCGCCGCGGCCTTCCGGATCGCGGCGAAGGCGGGGCTCGCGAGCGTGCCCCACGGTGGCGAGCTTCTCGGCGCCGACCACGTCGCGCAGACGCTGAGCGAGCTGCACCCCGACCGCATCGGGCACGGTGTGCGCAGCATCGAGGACCCCGCCGTGCTGGAGCAGATCGTGGCGGCGGACATCACGCTGGAGGTGTGCCCGGGGAGCAACGTGGCGCTCGGGGTCTACCGCGAAGCCCAGGACGTGCCGCTGCGCCGCCTCGTCGATGCCGGCGCGCGGGTGGCCCTCGGCGCCGACGACCCGCTGCTCTTCGGGTCGCGGCTGTCCGACCAGTACGAGGCGGCCCGCTCGGTGCACGGGTTCGACGACGCGGGACTGGCCGACCTCGCGCGCGGGTCCATCCTGGGCAGCCGGGCACCGGCCAGCCGCAAGGCCGACCTGCTCGCCGGCGTCGATCGCTGGCTGGCCACGCCCGCGTAGCACGTCCGGCACGTCGCGCCGGCCCACCGCGTGCGGCAGCGCCGCCGGGCCGAGATGGGCCGTGACAGGCCGTGACGGGCCGTGACGTCGTGCCGCGTGTGGCCGTTCGCGCGGGACGGGAGCCACCCGCGCCCGACCCCGCCTACGCTGGGGTTATGGGTAGCGAGCGGGACGGGGACGCGGCACGAGGCAGCGGCTCGGGCTGGGCCCGCACGCTCTGGATCGGCGTCTGCGGCCTCTACGCGGCCTCGGTGCTGTGGGCCGCTGCGCGCCTTCCCGACCGCGTGGCCAGCCACTTCGGATGGTCGGGCGTGGCCGACGGGTGGTCGAGCCGCACGGGGTGGCTCGTCTTCTCGGTGCTCATCGGGGTCGGCGTCCTCGTGCTGCCGGCGGCGACGTCGCTGCTGACCCGGGGCTCGGCCGCGTTCGTCAACGTGCCGCACAAGGACTACTGGCTCGACGAGCGGCACCCGCAGCGGCGCGCGGAGTTCCAGCGCCGGTTCGGGCAGGACATGGCGCTGCTGTCGGCGGCGACGGGGCTGCTCCTGGTGTGGATGCAGCTGGAAACCGTCTACGCGCAGCGGCTCGACCCGCCGCGGCTGTCCGGCGGCTCGGTGGTGGCGCTGATCGCCTACCTCGGGGCGGTGCTGGGGTGGTGTGTCTGGGTCATGCGGGTGCGCTACCGCCCTCCGGGGAGCGGAGCCAGCGACCACCGCGCATGACGGCCGTGACCTGCACGTCCTCGCCCGGTGACGCGCCGCCGTCCAGGACGACGAGGTCGGCACTCGCGCCCGCGACCAACCGCCCGATGTCGGTGCGCCCCAACAGATCCGCCGGGTGGGCGGTCGCCGCGGGCAGCACGGTCGCCAGGTCGAGACCCGCGTCGCGGACGCACCGGCGAACCGCCTCGGCGAGCGTCAACGTGCTGCCGGCGATGGCCCCCGTCGAGACCAGCCGCGCGACGCCGTCGCGCACGTTGACCTCCAGGGGCCCCAGCCAGGTCGTGCCGTCCGACATTCCCGCGGCGCTCATGGCGTCGGTGACGAGCACGACCCGATCGGGCGCGGCCGCGAACAACCCCGCGACGACGGGCCAGGCCGAATGCACGCCGTCGGCGATGACCTCGAGCCAGGCGCTCTCGTGCAGCAGGCACGCCAGAATCGGGCCGGGCTCCCGGTGGTGCAGCCCGCGCATGGCGTTGCACAGGTGGGTGGCGACCTCGACTCCGGCGGCGAGCGCCTCACGGGCCTGCTCGTAGGTCGCGTCGGTGTGGCCGAGGGCGGCGACGACACCGGCCTCGCGCAGGGTCCGCACGGCGTCGAGCCCGCCGGGAAGCTCCGTGGCCAGTGTCATCATGGCGACCGCTCCCCCGCCGGCGCGGGCCAGGGCGGCGACGTCGACGTCGGCCGGCGCCCGCAGCAGCGACGGCTCGTGGGCGCCGCGATGCAGCGCCGACAGGCACGGCCCCTCGAGGTGGATGCCGAGCAGCTCGCCCTCGGCGACGAGCCCGGCCAGGCCCTCGACCTGCTCGAGGAGATTCGGCACCGCGTCGGTCACGAGACTGGCCATGATGCTCGTCGTGCCCGCCTCCCGGTGCGTGCGCACGGCCCGGCGGGCCTCGTCGACCGCGCCCGACGTGAACGACCCTCCTCCGCCGCCGTGGCAGTGCACGTCGACCAGGCCCGCAGACAACGTCCGCTCGCCGAGGTCGAGGGTGGGACCGGACGTGGCCTCGCGGCTGCCGACGCCGGGGGTCCCCAGACCGCAGGCGGCGATGGTCCCGCCCTCGACCCGCACCCAGCCCGGCACGAGTCCGGCGTCGGTGAGCATCCGTCGTGACGTGAGGATCATGCGGATCGGCCGCCGTCCGGATCCCCGCCGTGGGCACGCCGCTCGGACGGGCCGCTCTCGACCGGCTCGGCGGTCGGGTCCAGCGACATCGACATGCCCCCGTCGTCCTCCCGGCCGGGCGTGCGCAGGTTCCACTTGCGGATCGCGAACCGGAACAGCACGTAGTAGATGACCGCGTAGGCGAGCCCGACGACGATGAGTAGCCCCGGTTTCTCGGCGATGCGCGCGTTGATGAGGAAGTCGAAGAGGCCCGCCGAGAAGCTGAACCCGTCGCGGATGCCGAGCGCGTTGCAGATCGCCAGCGACGTGCCGGTGAGCACCGCGTGCAGCACGTAGAGGGGCCACGCGACGAACATGAACGCGAACTCCAGCGGCTCGGTGACGCCGGTGAGGAAGGCCGTGAGCGCCACCGAGAACATGAGGCCGAACGTCGCCTTGCGGGCCGCGGGCTTGGCCTCCTGCGCCATCGCGAGGGCCGCGGCCGGCAGGGCGAACATCATGATCGGGAAGAAGCCGGTCATGAAGGCGCCCGCCGTCGGGTCGCCGGCGAGGAAGCGCGGGATGTCGCCGTGCACGACCTCGCCGCTGGGCAGGGTGAAGCTGCCGAGAATCGTCCAGGGCACGGAGTTGAGGATGTGGTGCAGGCCGAGCGGGATGAGTAGCCGGTTGAGCGTGCCGTAGACGAACCCGCCGACGACCGCGTTCTGCGAGACCGATTCGCCGACGGCCGTGAGCCCGGCGTCGAAGGCCGGGTAGATGAACGACATGAGCACCGAGAGCGCGATGCAGGCGAACGCGGTGATGATCGGCACGAACCTGCGCCCGCCGAAGAACGCGAGGTAGTCGGGCAGCTTGATGCGGTGATAGCGCTGCCACAGCCAGGCCGCCAGGAGCCCGACGAGGATGCCGCCGAGCACCCCGAAGTTGATGAGCTCCTGCTTCTGCCCCTCCGCGGCGGCGCCGAGGATGTAGGGGCTCATCGCGTCGCCGACGCTCGTGAAGGTGAAATAGCCGATGACCGCGGCCATGGCCGTCGAGCCGTCGGACTTCTTCGCCATGCCGATGGCGACACCGACGGCGAAGAGCATCGGCAGATTGGTGAAGAGGGCGCTGCCGCCGGCACCGATGACATCGGCGACCGGACCCCACTTCAGGCCGTCCGCGCCGAGGACGTCGGGGGCCCCCAGGCGCAACATGAGCCCGGCGACCGGCAGCGCCGCGATCGGCAACATGAGGCTGCGCCCGAACTTCTGGATGCCGGCGAGGTTGACGCTGCGGCGTGACGCCCCAGCGGTGGGATCGGCGGTCGACATAGTGGTCCTTCCCGTGCCAGCCGGCGAGTGAGAAGCCCGGCGTGCCAGTGGTCGACGCCGTGAGAACGCAGACGTCCCCACCCATGCTGGGGCCCCGGCTCGTCCGGATCAGGGAGGCGCGGCCGACCCGTGACCCTGCCGTTATGCGCGAAACGTCTCCACAGCGGCGGGCCCGGACCACGCTGGCGGCCCGCGCGGCGCACTAGCCTGCTGTCACCCGGGGCACCGCACCGACGGCGACCGCACGGCAGCCGGCCGCGGCGGCCCGGGCACGAGCGGGGCGGTGCGCCGAGCCCGCCGGTGACCGGCAAGACTGGTCACGACCGCATCCACGACGTCTCGACCGGTCACCGGCCGGTCACGGGAGGACAAGTCCGTCATGACCAAGGCATCCGACATCCTGACCGCCCTCGGCGGATCCGACAACATCGTCGAGATCGAGCCGTGCACGACCCGCCTACGCACCGAGCTCGGCGACCCGGCGCTGGTCGACGAGGGCGCCCTGCGGCGCGCCGGCGCTCACGGCGTCATCACGGCGGGCAACGTCGTGCAGGTCGTCGTCGGCCTGGACGCCGAGACGCTCGCCGACGAGATCGAAGACCTCCGCTGAGCCACGGGGGCCGTCGACGCCTCGGCGTCGACGGCCCCGCTGCTCACAGCCGGTCAGACCCTCACAGCCTGTCAGACCCTCACCGCCGGTCAGACCCTCACAGCGTCAGACCAACGAGCACCGGCTCGTTGACGAGGCGCACGCCGAATGCCTTCTCGACGCCGTCGCGCACGACGCGGGCGAGCGCGACCACGTCCTCGGCCCGCGCCTGCCCGCGGTTCGTCACCGCGAGCGTGTGCTTGGTCGACAGGGCCGCCGGCCCGGGCATGCCGTAACCCTTGGTGAACCCCGCCTTGTCGATGAGCCACGCGGCGCTCGTCTTGACCCTGCCGTCGGTGTCCGGAAACGCGGGCGGGGCGGCCTGCGGGCCCAGCCGCTGCGCCACCCGCTCCTGGAGGGCGGCGAACTGCTCCGCGGGCAGGATCGGGTTGGTGAAGAACGAGCCGCAGCTCCACGTGTCGTGATCGCCCGCATCGAGCACCATGCCGCGCCGCCGACGCTGCTCCAGCACTGCCTCGCGCGCGTCCGCGAGCGGCACCCGGGTGCCGAGCTCGACGCCGAGCCCGCGCGCCAGGTCGGCGTAGGCGATCGGCCGCGACAGGTCGGCGATCTCGAACTGGAAGAGCACGTCGAGCACGACATAGCGGGGGCTGGCGCCCGCCATCGCACCCTTGAAGAGCGAGTGCCGGTAGGTGAACCGGCAGTCGGCGTTGGTCAGGGTGCGGATCTCGCGGCGCTCGCGGTCGTAGACCCGCACCCGCGCGATCGTCTGGGAGACGTCCTGACCGTAGGCGCCGACGTTCTGCACCGGCGTGGCGCCTGTCAGCCCGGGGATGCCCGACAAGGCCTCGACTCCGGCCCAGCCCTGGGCGACGGCGTGGCGGACGACGTCGTCCCACACCTCGCCGGCGGCGACCCGCACGGTGGCCCCCGAGCACAGATCGGCGGACTCGACATCGATGCCCGTGCTGGCGACCCGCAGCACCGTGCCCTCGACGCCGTCGTCGCTGATGACGAGGTTGGACCCGCCCGAGAGCACGAGCAGCGGCTCGCCGGCCTCGTCGGCGTCGCGGACCGCCGTCACGATCGCCTCGGCGTCGGTGGCGGTGACGACGCGGCCGGCGGGACCGCCGACGTGCATCGTCGTGAGGTCACGCAGCAGCACGGGCTCCGCCGAGCCCGACGTGCCCGGGGCGACGCTCAACGGTCGCCGAGCGCCACGACGGCGATCGCCCGCCCGAGCACCTTGGCGCCGCCGGTGGTGACGGTCAGCTCGACGGTGACGCGCCCGGTGTCCGCGTCGACCTTCTTCACCGTGCCGGCCACATCGATGCGCGCGCCGGAGTCGTGCGGCACCGGGACCATGCCGACGAACTTCGTGCCGTATTCGACGATGCGCCCAGGGTCACCGCACCAGGTCGCGACGGCCTCGACCGCGGCGCCCATCGTGAACATGCCGTGGGCGATGACGTCCGGCAGCCCGACGGTGGCCGCGAAACGGTCGTCCCAGTGGATCGGGTTGCGGTCGCCGCTGGCTCCGGCGTAGTGCACGAGGCGGGCCCGGTCGACGTCGATCTGCAGCGGCGGCAGCGCGTCACCGACGGTCACGCCGGCGAGATGCAGGGCGGTCACTGATCCTCCCCTCGCACGACGAGGCTCGAGGTGACCGTGGACCGGGCGGCACCGTCGACCGTCGCCAGCTCGACGCGCGTCGTCACCATCGCGTTGCCGGCGACCTCCCGCACGCGGTCCACGTGCAGCGTGCCGACGATCTCGTCGCCGGCCGTCAGCGGGGCGTGGTGCACGAACTTCTCCTCGCCGTGCACGACACGGCTGAAGTCGATCTGCGCCTCCGGGTCGGCGATGAACTGCGACTCGACGCGCTGCGCGAGCACGACCGCGAAGGTCGGCGGGGCGATGACGTCGGCGTAGCCGGCGCCGCGGGCGGCCTCGACATCGCGGTGCACCGGGCTCGTCGCGCCGAGCACGTCGGCGAAATCGCGGATGTGCTCGCGACCCACGGCGAAGGGCGGGCCCGGTGGATAGCTGCGGCCCTCGAAGGAGGCGTTGACTGGCATGGCGACCACCTTAGGGCGCGCAAACGGCCGCCGCCCTCATGGGCGACGGCCGTGCGGAACGGATCGTCCCGGCGTGCTGACCCGGCGCGCGCGGCGCCCGGGCCGAGCACCGGGAACGGCACTCAGCGGGTCTCGCGGTGCTCCGTGTGCTTGCCGCAGCGCGGGCAGAACTTCGCCAGCGCCAAACGGTCGGGGTCGTTGCGACGGTTCTTCTTCGTGATGTAGTTGCGACCCTTGCACTCCACGCACGCGAGCGTGATCTTGGGACGGACCTCACTGGCTTTGCTGGCCACAGGACTACCTGACTTTCGAGCTGGGGTTTCGGGCAGCGGTGCCGCAGCGGGCACGCCGACTCACCAGATTACGCGATGGCATCGATGAACCGGAAAGACGCTGGTAGCGAGGGCGGGACTTGAACCCGCGACACCACGATTATGAGTCGTGTGCTCTAACCACCTGAGCTACCCCGCCGTGGTCTCACGCGCACCGGCGGGGCTTGAGGAACCCGCGACGAGCGCGGATCCGGGCCACTCGAGCACGGGCAAAACCAGAGCCCCGATAGGGAATCGAACCCTAGACCTTCTCCTTACCATGGAGACGCTCTGCCGACTGAGCTATCGGGGCGAGCCAGGCGCCGCTGAGCGCGCTGACATGCAGGGACGACCATACCCGACGCCCGGCCTCTGGACGAAATCGCCTCGTCGCCCAGCGGATCGCCGGGCGCGACCCACAGGGCACGGCACTCGGTCGCGACTCTCAGTCGTCGTCGAGACCGCGCGCCGCGAGCGCGTCGCCGACGCGGTCGGCGTGGCGCACCGCGCGGATGACGAGGGGCGTGAGCAGCGTGTCCGGCGTGAGGCGCATGCCCCGCGCCTGGCGCGCCTCGCGCACGAGGCGCAGCGAGTCCAGGAGCACCGGCACCGAGCGCATCGCCAGGGCGATGACGATGCCGACCCGCTGCGGGTCGACGCCGAGGCGGCGCAGCGGCCGCACGAGCGCGACGAGGGCCGCGGTCATGTCGGCGACCCGCGTCGTGGCGCTGACGAGCGAGGCCGCCGCGACGGCCACGACGAGGCCGCCGACGACGACATACGCCCGCTCCCAGCCGGAGAGCCACACCTGCAGGGGCGTGAGCACGAGCACGATCCAGCGCATCGGCCACACGAGCCGGCCCAGGGCCCGCGGGCCGATGCCGCTGGCCAGCCCCGCGAGCAACCAGCCGAGCGCCCCCGCGGTGACGACCTGCCAGCGCGGCACGGCGACGAGCGCGGTCGTCACGCACAGCAGCACGAGGAGCTTGGCGCCGGGCCGGGCCCGGTGCAGCCACGAGTCGCCCGCGACGTAGACGCCGATCACGACGGGCCGTCCATGAGCCTGCGGTAGGCGTCGAGGGTCGGCCCGGGCGGGCCGTCGGCGACGACGCGGCCCTCGTCGATGACGACGACCCGGTCCCAGTCGGCCAGCAGGTCGAGATGGTGCGTCACGAGCACGACCTGCTGGGGCAGCCGGGCGAGCTCGTCGGTGATCGCGCGCGCGTTGCGGCGGTCGAGCAGGGTCGTCGGCTCGTCGGCGACGAGCACGGCCGGCTCCGTGACGAGCACGGCGGCGAGGGCGAGCAGCTGCTTCTGGCCGCTGGAGAGCTGGTGCGCCGGGTGATCGGCGTGGTCCCCGAGACCGTAGCGGGCCAGCGCCCGCGCCACGGTGCGGTCCCGCTCCTGGGGCGTGAGGTCCTGTCGGCGCAGCGAGAACGCGACATCCTCGGCGACGGTCGGCATGACGATCTGGGCCTCGGGATCGGGGAAGACGAACCCGACCGCGCGTCGCACCTGGCCGCCCTGGCGGGCGACGTCGAGGCCGTTGACGAGCACGCGCCCCGAGCTGGGCGTGACGAGCCCGTTGATCGTGCGCGCGAGCGTCGACTTGCCCGAGCCGTTGGCGCCCACGAGGCCCACGCGATGCTCGCTCAGCTCGAGGTCGATGCCGCGCAGCACGACCCGGTCACCGTAGGCGTGGTGCACGCCCTCGAAGACGATCACGGACCCACCTTCCGGGCGAGCAGCGCCAGGCCCTGGCCGCCGCCGATCGCGCACATCGCCACCCCGTAGCCGGTTCGCTCGTCGCGCGCCGCACCCCCGGCCGGACCGGCAGGATCGCCGGGGTGCAGGACCAGCCGGGAGAAGAGCCGCACGACGAGCTGCGCCCCTGAGGCCCCCCACGGGTGCCCCAGCGCGATCGCGCCGCCCCAGGCGCACACGCGGTCGGCGTCCGCCCCCAACGGGTCGAGCCCGAGCGCGTCGGTGCAGGCCAGCACCTGCGCGGCGAACGCCTCGGTGATCTCGACGGCCTCGACGGCGGCCGGCGGCACACCCGAGCGCGCGAGCAGGGCGCGGACGGCGGGCACGGGGCCGATGCCGGGCAGCGCCGGATCGCCGGCCGCAGCCTGCCAGTCGAGGATCGCCAGCCCGGGCAGCCCGAGGGCCGCGCGCACGCGCTCGGGCACGACGGCCACGGCCGCGGCACCGTCGCTGACCCCGCAGGAATTGCCGGCCGTGACGCTGCCGCCGCGAGCGAACGCGCCGGGGAGGCGCGCCAGGACCCGCGGGTCGAGTCGGCGGGGCCGCTCGTCGGCGGCGACCTGCCCGACCGGGACGATCTCGGCGGCCACTCTGTCGGCACAGGACAGTGTGCGTTCGTGGGAGCGCAGGGCGTAGGCGTCCTGGCGCCCGCGGTCGATGCCGAAGCGGTCGGCGACCGCCTGGGCCGCCGGCCCCATGTCCGGGTCGGGCAGCCCCGCAGGAGCGAAGGGTGCCCGCGCGTAGGGGGCGCCCGCGCCCCGGGCGAACCGCGCCGGCGCGGTGCTCGCCGACTCCACTCCCCCGGCCAGCACGAGGTCGGCGCGGCCCAGGGCCACGAGCGCCGCCGCCGCGTGCACCGCCTCCTGCCCGCTGCCGCACTGGCGGTCGACGGTGACGGCCGGGACGTCGAGCCCCAGGCCCGCGGCGAGCGTCGCCACGCGGGCGAGGTTGCCGCCGGGGCCCATGCAGTTGCCGAGCACGACGTGATCGACACAGTCGAGGCCGCGAGCCCGCAGCCGCTCGGCGAGGGCCGCCAACACCGCCGCGGCGAGGTCGAGGGCCTCGACGTCGGCGAGCGCATGCCCGGCCGTGCCGAAGGGGGTGCGGGCGGCCGCGACGACGACCGGCGTGTCGTCGGTGACGACGGGCACCTCGGGAGCGGTCACGAGGCACCCTGCGATGCGGCGCCCTGTGGCGCGGCGACCTGCCGCGCGGCGCCCTGCGGAGCGGCGACCTGCGGCGCGGCGACCCGCCGCGCGGCGACCTGCCGCGCGGCGCCCTGCGGCGCGGCGACCTGCGGCGACACTGCCTGCCGCGGCGATGCGGCGCCGTCGGCCTGCAGCCGTTCGGCGAGACGGCGAGCGGCCGCCC
>JBDIAP010000083.1:0-17448 GCA_039812485.1 Kineosphaera sp. | reverse complement strand
CCGTGGAGCCGCCCATGAGGTAGGCGATCCAGGTCGGCGCCCGACGACGCGCCCAGAAACGGCAAAGGCCGGGATTCGCACTCCCGGCCAGCCGCTCGGACAACGAGTTCGCACCTCGTGGTCCGCCTCGAAACCTCCCCGTCTCACTGAGGAGCTTCTGCATGCCATCGTCTCGTCCCGCCCGCCGCCGTGTCAACGAGCAACGCCGTCAGCCGGCGCTGACCGCCGGCCAGGCCATCGAGCAGTACCGCCCACACATGGCCACTCGCGAAGAGTGGAGCGGAGTCGCGGACTTCGTCCGTGCGGCAGTTCGCGACCTCGACCCGGAAGGGCCACACCGAGCCCGGGAGTGGCTGCGGACCGTCACGGCTCTCGCCGTGTGGTCGCAGCGCGAGGGCATCCCGCTGGACCGGGAGGAAATCTTCGCCCCGGACAACATCCGGCGCTATGCCGAGATCGGTTGCCCTGAGCTGTCTTCTCCGTCGACCGCCACCAGGAGGGCGGTCCTGCGCACGATGGGTCGCGCACTCACCGAGGACGCGCCGTGGCCGGCGCCCGAGCCGATGCTGCCGCAGCGGCTGCGCCACCCGCCGTACAGCGCCCGGGACGAGCAACGCCTTCGCTCACTACGGCTCCCAACTCGATACCAGCAACGCCGACTCGACGCCGTCCTGGCACTCGGGCTTGGCGCGGGACTCTGGGCGCGTGAGTACCTGACCGCGACACCCTCCGACCTACAGACCGCCGACGGCGTCACCCGACTGCAGGTCCACGGCACACGCGCCCGGCAGGTAGTCGTGCGCGCTCGAGACGCTGCCACGCTCCTCCGGCTCGCTGCCGAGTACCCGCGCGAGAACTTCGCCGGGTTCCGCGCCAGCGAATGGGACCGCTCCCGGACATGGAACGCCATCCGCGCCATCGACACACCGACCGACCTGCGGCTGGAGACCGAGCGCCTACGCAGCACCTGGCTCGTGCACCACCTCGACCGCGGCGTGCACTTGACCGTCCTCGCCCGGCACGCCGGCCTGAAGACCACCCGCGCGTTCACGCTGCTCATGCCCTTCCTCACCGAACCACCCGAAGCAGTGACGAACCGGCACCTCGCGGACCTAGAGTGACGCGTCGATCGTGACGGCGCAGACGCTGGAGCCGCGGTGGCGGCCACGGAAACGGACCGTGGCCGGCCAGCTGCGCTACGCCACGGCTGCCGTCGACAACTCGCCCGAGCTGCTCGCCATCGCTGACGCACTCACTGCCCGGACCGGGCGGCCCAGGAACATCCCCATTCGTGCCCTGCTCATCGCGTGTTGCCTGCATGCCCGCGTGGACCCGACCAACATGTACCGAACCCGGATCGCGGACCTTCTCGTCAGCCTCAACGCCGCCCAGCGCCGCGACCTCGGCATCGCCGGCCCGGTCTCCTACTCGCAGGTCGAGCGTGCCGCTCTCAAGCTCGACCGCGCCGCGCGCGACGGCATCACACTCCCAGCGAACGATCACCAAGACGCCCAGACTCTCAACCTCGACGCCGTCATGTCCCTCATCTGCTCGGCAGCCCTGCCACCAGGTTTCATCACCACGGCGACGGTCGCTGCCGACGGCATGGACTTCGAGTCCCCCGCACGGCCCCAAGGGTTCGTCGACAAGCGCACCGGCGAGATCCTGCAGTGCTCCGACCCCGATGCCGGTATTGGCCACCGGACCGCGACGCCGAGTCACCCGAGCTCGTGGTTCACCGGTCAAGAGCTCACGGTCGTCACCAATGCGCCGGACCGGCCCACCTCCGGGGCACCCTCACCACCCGCGCCAACTGTCGTCCTCGCTGCGGGCATCCGCGCGGCGGCCTCCGACCGAGCAGGAGTCACCGCCGGGCTCGTCCTGTGGTGGCACCAGCGCGTTCCCGTCCGAGAGTGCGCCGTCGACCGCGGCATCAGCCAGGGCAGCGACGACGACTTCGCTGGACCACTGCGGCGAGCAGGGATCGAGCAGATCATCGACCTGAAGACCCAGGACCGCAAGATCCATACCGCGTGGACCAACGACCAGGTCCTGATGATCAACGGCGGGGTCTTCACCAAGGGCACCCCCGAGGCCTTGTACACCGACTTGCCCACCCCGAAGCTCTCGGACACGACCGAGGAGAAGGTCCGCAAGCACGAGATCTACGACCGGCTTCAGCCTTTCGCCTGTCAGCCACTGACCGCGATCGACGAGGCCGGTCGGCAACGCTTCCGCGGACCGGCTCACAAGCACGTCCGGCGAGTCCGATGCCCCAACTCGCCTCGCTCGATGCGTTGGTCGCTGTTGCCGAAGACCAGGTGCGTCAAGGGTGAGCCGTGCATCTGCGCCACTACGTTCACTCTCGGTCCCGAGGACGACATCAAGCTCCGGCAGCGCGACCTGTGGATGACGACGAAGTGGAAGGCCAGCTACGGCCGGCGCAACATGGCCGAGCAGGGCATATCCCAAGCCCGCGTCCACGCCGGCAAGCTGGTCCGCCTCTACACCCAGGTCCGCAACCGCGCCGGCCAAGGCATCGCCGCGGCGTTCTCGCTCTTCGGCACCAACCTCACCATCATCCAGGACTGGTACGACGCCCGCGGCATCGACGACCCCTGGGTCGCCTTCCTCGGCGAGCAGACCCTCGACTTCAGCGATCACCCACGGATCACGCGAGCCAACCGCAAGAAGCCCAAGGCCAGCCTGCTCCAACGGCTCACTTCGGGAACCGACCCACCCTGACCGGCCGAGCCCCGTCGTCACGGCGACGAGATCCGGGTCGCCGAAACCACCAGCCGAGAAAGTGCAACAAGCTGCTGCACAATTGCGCCTCGACGCGCCCGACAGTGGCCTGAAAGGCGCTCCATCAGGTCCGACAACGACGCCCTGCCCCTCTCACCGACCTCCTGACTGAGAGCCAGCATGGGGTCAGCGCTCCACCAGGCGCGAAAACTCCCGGCCGGATGATCCGACCGGGAGTTTCGTCCATCTTTTCCAGCTGATTCGTTGACCAGCCTTTGGTGCGCGAGGGGGGAGTTGAACCCCCATGCCCTTTCGGGCACACGGACCTGAACCGTGCGCGTCTGCCTATTCCGCCACTCGCGCGCGCCGTCCTAGCCTGCCAGAACGGCCGCAGAACTCCAAACCAGCCTCCGCACCACTCGTCCGGCACTCGGGAGGCCGCGGTGAGTGCTCGGATCGAGACCGAAGAGGCCGACCGCAAACAGGTCTCAGGTATACGGGCTCGCGTGCAGCAGCCTGTCAGTCCTGGCCGATACCCTTGCGGGAAGATGCCAGAGGTGCCCCCTCGACAGCAGTCGAGAGCATGGGGCCAGCAGGTCGCCGAGAGGCCGACGAGACGGGAGGGGAGGCCGTGGGGCTGTTCGATCGCGTGGAGCGCAAACTCGACCGAGTCATCAACGGAGCCTTCGCCCGCGCCTTCAAGGCCGAGGTGCAGCCCGTCGAGATCGCCGCGGCGATGAGACGCGCGATGGACGAGCGGGCCGCCGTCGTCGGCAAGGGTCGCACGATGGTGCCCAACGTCTTCACCATCGAGCTCGACCCCTCCGACTACGAGCGGCTGACGATGTATGAAGACGTGCTGAGCAGCGAGCTGCTCGCCTCGGTGGAAGAGCATGTGGAGTCGCAGCGCTACCTGACGAACGGACCGCTGCACGTCGACTTCGTCAGGATGGACGACCTCAACACCGGCGTCTTCCGGGTGCGCCCCTCCTCGGCGGCACATGTGCCCGAGCGGCGCCGGCCGGTGGGGCGCCGCCCCAGCGGCGCTCCGCGCCGCGACGAGGCTCCGGTGCACCGCCCGCGCAACCTGCCGCACCCGCCCGAAGCGGTGGCCCCGGCCGACGGGGCCGTCGGGATGGCCGGGCACGCCGCAACCGCCGCCGCGGGAGCCGCGGCAGGCACAGTCGCCGCCGGGCGCGCCGGCGACTACATGGCCCGCCACGAGGCCGTCGACGACCGACAGGCGCGGCAAGCGCGCGAGCGCGCCGGGGCAGAGCACGGCGAGCGCCCATCACCCCGCGACATCGAGCGCGACCGACGACGCGCCGAGGGCGGCGAGGCCGGCTACGACGCGACCGATGCCGCCCGTCAGGAGCAGCAACGCCGCGACCGCGCCGCCTGGGGCGACG
The DNA here is from genome assembly GCA_039812485.1 of Kineosphaera sp. GTDB lineage: Bacteria > Actinomycetota > Actinomycetes > Actinomycetales > Dermatophilaceae > Kineosphaera. Next base: position 13,294 of record JBDIAP010000083.1, on the reverse strand, counting down.
AGGGTGCGGCTCCGGCCGGGCATGTCAACCCGCCCCGGCAGCCGATGCGCATCTACGGCGAGGACGAGTCCGATCTGGGCTGGGACGAGCCGTGGCGTTCGGGCCCGTCCGCGCGCGAGCCGCAGCCCCACGAGCGACCAGGCCAGAGCGTCCGCGACCACCAGGTCTGGCAGGACGACAGCGGCCGCACGGAGGTCCACCGGGCGGCCCCACCGCCGCTGCCCGACCCGGCGCACCGCCCGTGGCTCGAGCTCGACGGCGACACCTACCCCCTGCTGGCGGCCATCACGGTGCTGGGCCGCGACAGCGCCGCCGACATCACCCTCGACGACCCCGGTGTCAGCCGCCGTCACGCCGAGATCCGCGTGACGCACGACGGCCCGCACCTCGTCATGGGGCTGCGCGACCTCGGTTCCACCAACGGCACCTACGTCAACGGGGAGCGGATCGCCTCCCAACGCCTGAGCGACGGCGACCGCGTGACCGTGGGCCGAGTCTCCTTCATCGTGCGCACCCGGAGAGGCTGACCATGGGCGAATTGACCCTCACCGTCGTGCGGCTCGGCCTGCTCGTGCTCATGTGGGTCTTCATCTTCAGCATCGTCGGGGTGCTTCGCTCCGATCTCTACGGCACGCGCATCGTGCAGCGCACACCGGGCGCGAGTCGCGTCGAGCGCTCGCGCGGTCGACCCCGCCCCAACGCGCCGTCCCGCCCCAAGAAGAGCTTCAGCGTGCTCGCCGTCACCGAGGGACCGATGCGCGGCACGACCGTGCCGCTCAAGGAGTCCGGCGTGCTGCTCGGCCGCAACCCCGAGTGCACGCTCGTCCTCGACGACGACTACGCCTCAGGGCGCCACGCGCGGGTCTACTACGACGGCAAGTCCTGGTATGTCGAGGATCTGGGCTCCACCAACGGCACCCACGTCAACGGCGAGCGCATCGGCGCGCCGACGCCGCTGGCCTCAGGCACGCAGCTGCGGATCGGCACCACCGTCCTGGAGCTGAGGCGCTAGGCATGAGTGTTGCCGTGCGATTCGCGGCGCGCACGGACGTGGGTCTCGTGCGCTCGCGCAACGAGGACTCGGGCTACGCCGGTCCGCACCTGCTCGCCGTCGCCGACGGCATGGGCGGGCACGCGGGCGGCAATGTCGCGAGTTCGCTCGTGCTCGCGCGGCTCGCCCCGCTCGACGGAGACAGCCACGGCTCCGACGACGCCCTCGAGCTGCTCGCCGAGACCGTCGCCGAGGGCAACCGCTCGTTGACGCGGGCCATGGCCGCCGATCCCGGACTGCACGGCATGGGCACGACGTTGACGGCCCTCATGCGCTGCGGCGCGAGCGGCCTGGCCCTCGTGCACATCGGCGACTCCCGCGCCTACCAGCTGCGCGAGGGCGTCTTCACGCAGATCACCCGCGACCACTCCTTCGTGCAGTCGCTCGTCGACGCGGGGCGCATCAGCGAGGCCGAGGCGGAGCATCACCCTCAGCGCAGCCTTGTCACCCGCGTGCTCACCGGCGCCCCGGAGGACGAGCCCGACCTGTCGATGCGCCAGGCCCGGCTCGGCGACCGCTACCTCATCTGCTCGGACGGGCTCTCCGACTACGTCGGGCGGGAGACGATCGAGGAGGTCGTGCGCGCGGGAGCCGACCCCACCGAGACTGCTGAGCGGCTCGTCGATCTCGCGCTGCGCGCCGGCGCCCCCGACAACGTGACCTGCGTCGTCGGTGACATCGTCGACCCCTACGACGGGTCGACCCAGCCGGTCGTCGTCGGCGCGGTCGCCGAGCGGCGCGGCGAGCAGACCCAGCCGATCGCGCTCAATCCCGCCCAGAAGGCGGCCGCCCTGCGACGCACCGTGGTCGGCACCGAGGGCGACGACACCGAGCTCGACGACGAGCCGCGCCGGCGGGGCCGCACCGCCCGCATCGTCGCGCTCACCATGTTGCTGTCGTTCGCGCTGCTCGGCGGGCTCTACGGGGCCTACGCCTGGACGCAGCAGCAAGTCTTCGTCGGCGAGTCCGGCGGCAAGGTGGCCATCTTCCAGGGGCTCCCGCAGCAGCTCGGGCCGTTCACGCTGTCGTCGGTCAAGACCACGAGCGACGTCGACGTCGCCAACCTGCCCGACTACTACCGCGACATGGTGCAGCGCACGATCCCGGCTGCCAGTGACGCGGCCGCCGAAGCGCAGATCACCGAACTACGCAACCAGGCCGCCGCCTGCACGGCGCGTCGCAACCAGGGCATCCCCTGCGGATCGGGGCAGTCATGACCACCGTCTCCTCCTTCGTGCCACGCACCCGACGCAACGTCGAGCTCGCGCTGCTGATCTTCGCGGTCGGCATCGTGATGCTCGCCTACCTCAACGTCGGCTTCGCCGTCGAGGGCCGGGTGCCCATCGACCTCGTCACCCAGGCGGCGTGGCTGCTCGGCTTCGCGGTCGCGTTCCACATGGTGCTGCGCTGGCGGGCCTCGTATGCCGACCCGCTGCTGCTGCCGATCGCGACCCTGCTCAACGGGCTGGGGCTCGTCATGATCCACCGGCTCGACCTCGCCAACGACCGCATCGGCTCCGACGCCATGGCGAACCGGCAGGTCATGTGGAGCGCCCTGAGCATGATCATCGCCGCGATCGTGCTCGTCGTGCTGCGCGACCACCGCCGGATGCGCCGCTACATGTTCACGATGATGGTCACCGGTCTGGCGTTCCTGCTGCTCCCGATGCTTCCCGTGCTGGGCCAGAGCGTCAACGGCGCCCGCATCTGGATCGCCGTGGGCCCGTTCTCGTTCCAGCCCGGCGAGGTCGCCAAGATCATCCTGACGGTCTTCTTCGCCGCCTACCTCGTGCAGACCCGCGACGCGTTGTCGCTCTCCGGAAGGACCGTGCTCGGATTCCCGCTGCCGAGAGGCCGCGACTTCGCCCCGATCCTGCTCGTGTGGCTCGCCTCGCTCGCGGTGCTCGTCTTCCAGAACGACCTCGGCACGTCGCTGCTGTTCTTCGGCATCTTCGTGGCGATGCTCTATGTCGCCACCGAGCGCATCAGCTGGATCACGATCGGGCTCGTCCTCTTCTGTGGCGGCGCGTTCGTGGCCTACCTGCTCTTCGGGCACGTGCAGCAGCGCGTCATGTTCTGGCTCGACCCCTGGTCGCCTGAGGCGCTGGCGCAGAGCGACCAGCTCGTGCGGGGGCTCATGGGCATGGCGGCCGGCGGGCTCCTCGGCACCGGCCTCGGACAGGGTCACCCCGAGCTCACCTACTTCGCCGAGTCCGACTTCATCATCCCGAGCTTCGCCGAGGAGCTCGGACTCGTCGGGCTGTTCGCGATCCTCCTGCTCTATGTGCTGCTCGTCGAGCGGGGCCTGCGCACCGCGCTGGGCACACGCGACGGCTTCGGCAAGCTGCTCGCCGCGGGCCTGAGCTTCTCGGTGGCCCTGCAGATCTTCGTCGTCGTCGGCGGTGTCACCCGGGTCATCCCGCTCACCGGGCTCACCAGCCCGTTCCTGTCGGCCGGAGGTTCGTCGCTGCTCGCGAACTGGACGATCATCGCCTTGCTGCTGCGCATCAGCGACCACGCCCGGCGTCCTGTCGAGAACGAGGTCGTGCTGCCTCGCATCCCCAGCCAGGCGCCCCTGCATTCCTCCGCCGAGCCGGCCACCGAGCCCGGCATCGTGCCCGACCTCGATGACGACCATGACCCGCGCCGCCAACCCGGCGCAGGACGGAGGGCGGGCGCATGAACAGCCCCATCCGCAAGCTGGCGCTCGTCGCCGCCGTCATGTTCTGCGCGCTCTTCATCGCGTCGAGCTGGATCCAGTTCGTGCAGGCCGACGAGCTGCGCGACAAGCCCGGCAACCGCCGCACCCTGCTCGCCGAATACTCCCGCGAACGCGGCGCCATCCTCGTGGGCGGCGAGGCCGTCGCGCGCTCGGAGACCACCGACGACGCCCTCAAATATCAGCGCACCTATCCCAAGGGCAAGCTCTACAGCCACATCACCGGCTACTACTCGTTTTATTACGGTGCCGGTGGCGGCCTCGAATCGGCTGACAACGGCCTGCTCACCGGCGACTCCGACCAGCTCTTCTACCGGCGGCTCGGCGACCTGCTCACCGGTCGGCAGCCCACGGGGGTCAACCTCGAGCTGACCATCGACCCCAAGACCCAGCAGGCCGCTCAGGAGGCGCTCGGCAACCAGCGCGGCGCGATCGTGGCCCTCGACCCCAAGACCGGCGCCATCCTGGCGCTCGTGAGCCACCCCCAATACGACCCCAACACGCTGACCGGCCACAACGGCGACACCGTGCAGAAGGCGTGGGCTGATCTCAACTCGGATTCGAGCAGACCGCTCATCGACCGCGTCATCGGCGGCGACCTCTATCCGCCGGGCTCGGTCTTCAAGATCGTCACCGCGTCCGCGGCGCTCTCCTCGGGCCGATTCAACGAGAGCTCGCAGCTGCCCGGTCCCAAGGTGCTGGACCTGCCCGAGACGACCGCCGGCCTCGTCAACGACTGGGGCGGGGCCTGCGGCAGCGGCACTGTCGACTTCGTCCAGGCGATGGCGATGTCCTGCAACACCGCGTTCGGCTGGGTCGGCATGCAGCTCGGCGGCCAGGCCATGCGCGACCAGGCCGCCAAGTTCGGGTTCGGCGAGCAGCTCGGCATCCCCATGAGCGTCACCCCCAGTTCGGTGCCCGCGCAGATGAATAAGCCGCAGGAGGCCCAGTCGGCCATCGGCCAGTACGACGTGCGCGTCACCCCGTTGCAGGTGGCCATGGTCACCGCCGCCGTCGCCAATCAGGGCACGGTGATGAAGCCGTTCCTCGTCAAGCAGACCCGCGGCGCCGACCTCGAGGTCATCGGCCAGACGGCCCCCACACAGCTCGGGCAGGCCGTCACCCCGGAGGTCGCCGCCTCGCTGACCCGCATGATGCAGGCGGTCGTGACCTCGGGCACCGGCACGCGCGCGAAGATCTCGGGCGTCGATGTCGCGGGCAAGTCGGGCACGGCCCAACATGGCGAGGGACTCGCGCCGCACGCGTGGTTCACGGCCTTCGCCCCGGTGCAGGACCCCAAGGTGGCCGTGGCCGTCGTCGTCGAAGACGGTGGCAACGCAGGAATGTCGGCAGGTGGCGGCTCCGTCGCCGGCCCGATCGCCCGCGACGTGATGGAGGCAGTGATCGCGCCATGAAGTTCCAGACCGGATCAGTCTTCGGCAACCGCTACACCCTCGGCGAGCGCATCGCGGTCGGCGGCATGGGCGAGGTGTGGCGCGCCGAGGACCGTGTGCTCGGCCGGTCGGTCGCGATGAAGCTGCTGTCGCCGTCGCTCGCCGATCAGCCCGGCTTCACCCGACGCTTCCGCGAGGAGGCGCGCAACACGGCGATGCTCAGCCACCCCAACATCGCCGCGGTCTACGACTACGGCGAGGACGCCGGGGCCTCCTGGCTCGTCATGGAGCTCGTCGAGGGCGAGCCCCTCTCGCAGATCATCAAGGAAGAGGGTTCGCTGCCGTCGCGACGCGTGTCGGCGATCATGGCCCAGGCGGCGCTCGCGCTACAAGCCGCCCACGACGCCGGCGTCATCCACCGCGACGTTAAACCGGCCAACATCCTCATCCGCAACGACGGTCAGGTGAAGCTCACCGACTTCGGCATCGCCCGTGCCACCGACGCCGCGCCCATCACGCGCACCGGCGAGGTCATGGGCACCGCGCAATACATCTCCCCGGAGCAGGCGACGGGCAAGCCCGCCGGGCCGGCCAGCGACCTCTACAGCCTGGGTGTCGTCGGGCACGAGATGCTCACAGGCAAGCGCCCATTCGACGAGGGGTCACCCGTCGCGACGGCCATGGCCCACATCCACAACCCGCCACCCCCGCTACCGGACAGCGTCGACCCCGTCCTCGCGGGCGTCATCTTCGCGTGTCTGGCCAAGGATCCCTCGGCCCGGCCCCCGAGCGCCCGGGCCGTGACGTCGGCGCTGCGTGGCGGCCCGGAGGCGGCCGCGCTGCTCGCGACGCAGGTGATGCCCCCCGGCGCGGGCGCGACCCAGCGGATGGGCGCCGCCCCCACGATGGCGCAGCCGCCCGCGCAGCTGCCGCCCGGCTACCCGCCTGCGGGCTATCCGACCGGCACCTACCAGCAGGGCTACCAGCCCTACCCGCCGGGCTATGCACCCACCGGACCCATGCCGGAGCAGCGCAAACGCTCCAACCCGTGGCCGTGGATCATGGTGGCGGTGCTCGTCGTCGCGCTCGTCGGCGTCGTCTTGGCCCAGTCGGGGCTCTTCAACGGCGGCGGCCAGACGCCGAACCCGACGCCGACGACCGCCTCGCCGACGACCAGCGCCAGTCCCACACAGACAATGGTGCTGCTGGACTCGACGGCATTCCGGGGCATGACCCCCGAGCAGGCGTCGGCGCGGCTGCGGTCGCTCGGCTTCACTCAGATCACCCGGGAGACCCAGTCCGACGCCAACGTCCCGGCAGGACGAGTCATCAGCGTCACCCCGTCAGGCGACGTGGTCGTCGGCCGGCCCATCACGCTCATCGTGTCGAGCGGGCCGGCGCAGACCACACCTCCAACCACCCCGCCGACGTCGGCCCCGACCACCACCGACGAGCCGAGCCCCAGCGAGAGCACCCCGAGTGACACCGGGGGCGGTGACAACGGCAACAACGGCAACCAGACCCGGGGGGCGGCTGCGGGTGCTGACACCGGCTCCTCCGACGGATCGACGGACGCCCGCGGCAGCGACACCTCGTCGGATCAGGGCGACGAGGGCGACGCGCAGAGTGCCCCAGGTCCCACCGCACACTCGGGCGGTGTGGCTGGCGCGCACGCCGGCGTCGCACCCGACAATGGTGCGAATCCCACTCAAGGGCAGTCGAATTCGGCCGATCAGGGAGTCGGGTCCCGCAATGCGACCGCCCCCGGTCACGGCCCGCAGACACGAGACGAGGGACGGTGACGCGGTGACCGAGGCGACTCGCCTGCTCGCCGGCCGATATGAGGTCGGTGAACTCATCGGGCGAGGCGGCATGGCCGAGGTGCACGCCGCCTACGACGCCCGTCTCGGTCGAGACGTCGCCGTCAAGATCCTGCGCTCGGACCTGGCGCGAGACTCCACGTTCCTCATGCGCTTCCGGCGCGAGGCCAAGTCAGCGGCCAGCCTCAACCACCCGTCGATCGTCGCGGTCTTCGACTCCGGCGAGGACGTCGTCTTCGAGGCCGGCGGCGCCGACATCCCGCTGCCGTTCATCGTCATGGAGTTCGTGCAGGGCCGCACGTTGCGCGACATCCTCCACGAGGAGGGGCCACTGGAGCCGATGCGCGCGGTGCGCATCATGGCCCAGGTGCTGCACGCCCTGCACTACAGCCACCAGCACGGCATCATCCACCGCGACATCAAGCCGGCGAACGTCATGATCGACTCCGCCGATCGGGCCAAGGTCATGGACTTCGGCATCGCCCGCGCCATCGCCGACACCGCCGCGACGATGACCAACACGAGCATCGTCGTCGGCACAGCCCAATACCTCTCGCCGGAGCAGGCCCAGGGCCGGGACGTCGACGCGCGCTCCGACCTCTATTCGGCGGGTTGCCTGCTCTACGAGCTCGTCACCGGCAGGCCGCCGTTCGTCGGGGACTCACCGGTGGCGATCGCCTACCAGCACGTCGGGGAGCCGCCGCAGCCACCGTCCGTGCACGCCGCGGACGTGCCGGCCAATCTCGACGTCGTCATCCTGCACGCCCTCGCCAAAGACCCTGACCAGCGCTATCAGTCGGGCGACGAATTCGCCGCCGACCTCGAGTCGGTGCTGCGACGCGAGCCGACGATCGCCGCGGCCGCGGCGATCGAGGCCGGCGAGCTCGCCCCCGGCCCCCTGCCGCCGAAGGTCTCGGCGCCCATCGGCCCGGTGACCGCCTCCCGCAGCTACGTGCGGCATGAGGAGCAGGAGCCCGAGCGCAACCGCAAGACCTGGGTGGCGTGGGTAGCCGGTGCGCTCGCCGTGCTCGCCGTGGCCCTCGGTCTCTACCTGGGGCGGGACCAGCTCCGCGGCGAGCCCGCGCCGGTCGCCGTGCCGTCGGTCATCGGCAAGCCCGAGGCTCAGGCGCAGACCGACATCAAGAACGCGGGCCTCGTGCCGGCCTCCCAACCGGTGACCAACTCGGCCGCCGCCGGCACCGTCGTCGACCAGAACCCCAAGTCGGGCACCCGGCCGCCGAACAGCACGATCCAGCTCATGGTCTCGACCGGCCCCGGCCGCGTCGTCGTGCCCAACCTGCGCAATTACCAGCAGGACACGGCGATCCAGAAGCTCAAGGACCTCAAGCTCAACCCCGGCGCGATCAACAACGTCGACAGCTACGAGGTCTCGCGGGGCAGCGTCGTCTCGACCAACCCCAAAGCGGACGCCAAGGTCGCGCCGGGCACGGCCGTGACGCTCAACATCAGCACTGGCCTGACCCTCGTGCCCGACGTGCTCGGCATGTCCGAGGAGCGGGCGGCCGACGCGTTGAGCAAGGTGGGCCTCACCTACAGCCGTGAAGACGTGCAGAGCACGCGCCGCGTCGGCACGGTCATCAAGCAGTCCTACAAGGAGAAGGTCAAGGTGCCCGTCGGCACGCAGGTCGTGCTCTCGGTCGTCGCCTCACGGCCCCCGACGACGACGATCACCCGGTCGGTGACGGTCGTTCCCACCGTGCCGACCCGGTCGCCGAGCCCCACGAGCACCGACGAGACGCCCACTCCCGATCCCACGTCGACGACCGAGGAATAGCCCGCTCGCGCCCGGTGCACCACCCCGCCGTCGCCACGGGCGCGGCGGTCAGCCCACCGTCAGGAGGCGTTGCTCCGCACGAGCGGACCCAGCCCGTGGGAGCGTTCGACGGCATCGTCGAGGCCGCACATGACGAGCCAGTTCGCCAGCAGCCGGTGACCCCCCTCGGTGAGCACGCTCTCGGGGTGGAACTGCACGCCGTGCAGCGGCAACGTGCGGTGGTGGGCGGCCATGATGACGCCGGACTCGGTGCGCCCGTTGACGACGAGCTCGTCGGGCACGGTGTCGGCGTCGATGGCCAGCGAGTGGTAGCGGGTCGCGGTGAACGGGCTCGGCAGCCCGGCAAGCACTCCCGTGCCGTCGTGCCACACCTGCGAGGTCTTGCCGTGCAGCAGCTCCGAGGCCCGCCCGACGACCGCGCCGAAGACCACGCCGAGGGCCTGGTGCCCCAGACACACGCCGAGCATGGGCACCCCGAGCTCGCCGCAGCGGGCGAGCACCTCCATCGACGCGCCGGCCTCCTCGGGTGTGCCCGGCCCGGGGGAGACGAGCACGCCGTCGTAGTCACCGATGGACGCCAGGTCGACCTCGTCGTTGCGCACGACCCGGCACTGCGCACCGAGCTGCTGCAGATAGCCGACGATGGTGTAGACGAAGCTGTCGTAGTTGTCGACGACGAGGATGGAGGTCACGACGCGTTCCTTCAGTGCTCGGGGGTCGTCTCAGCCTACGCGCCGGCTGGGCTCGGTCGGTCACCCGAGGTGGGCACCCCTACCTGACGACGCGCGCGTAGCGCGGGGGGACCTCGCCGCTGAACGCGGGCATCGTGACGATCCCGGGCTCGGTGACCCGGTAGCCCAGACCGACTCGCTCGACATACTCCCGGTAGACCGACACGGCCGGGTCGCGGTCGAGCCCCGCCCGCAGCGTGGCGGGGTCGCCCATGGCGGTGATGACGTAGGGCGGTGAATAGACCCGCCCCTGCAGGATGAGCGTGTTGCCGACGCAGCGCACCGCGCTCGTGGCCACGACCCGCTGGTCCTGGATCGTCATCGCCTCCGCCCCGGCCGCCCACAGCGCGTTGACGACGGCCTGCACGTCCTGCTGATGCACGACGACGTCGTCGACGGTGTAGCCCTCCGGGATGCGCCCGCCGGTGCGGGCGTCTTCGAGTTGGACCTGCAGGGCGGGCCCCGTCACGGCCTGCGCTCCCGCGGCCGGCGCCACAGCGAGCGCGCGGCGCCGGGCGGCCGCGACCTGCGGGTCCGACGCCGACAGTTGTGCGCCGAGGTGTTCGACGTCCGCCCGGAGCTGGGCTTCCTGCTGCGCCTTGCCCTCGACGACCCGCTCCTGACCGACGATGACGTCGGGCAGATTCTCGGCGCCGTTGCTGCGCAGGTCGGAGCCGCGCGCGGCGCCGGCGCTCGTCGCGAAGAGCAACCCGGCGAGAGCGCAGACGATCGGCACACCGATCGACCATGCGCTACGTGCGGCGGTCATCGCGTGCGCCTCCTGAGGCGAAGAGGAGTCAGGCGCCGTGGCGGCGCGCCGTGGCGGGCAGGGTCTTCCCAGTATGCGCACGTAAACTGGACGCGAAGGCCCGACCCGGTCCGACCCGTCCGATGGCCCAGCGGCCCGGCACGTCGGGCCCGCTCCGCGGCCGGGTCGGCGACGCACCCGACACCGACGGAGGACCACGGTGGCACGTTCCGACTCTCCCCACAGCCTCGACGGCAAGAAGCGTCGCCCGTTTCGGCGCGGCGGCACGACACGGGTGCCGCGTGGCGGTCAACACGACGCGATCGCCAAGGCTCCGGCGCCCAACCCGCGCTGGTTCGTGCCGGTCATGCTCGGCCTCATGCTCATCGGCCTCATCTGGGTCGTCGTCTACTACCTGTCGACGGGGCTCTTCCCGGTGCGCGCGTGGGGCAACTGGAACTTGCTGGCCGGCTTCGCCTTCATCATCGCGGGCTTCGCGATGACGACGCAGTGGCGCTGAGGGGGTAACGACCCACCCGCTAGTTATCCACAGGGTTTTCCACCGTTGGGGATGAATCACATCCGTGTAATCACAGGTGTGGAAGACCCTGTGGACGACGATCGGCCCGGCTCGAAAGCCATCAGTAGTAGCGCACGACAGAGTCGACGAAGCCCGTGTCGGCGGTCGCGTACTTGACGACGGCCAGCAGCACGATGACGACGAGCACCCCGCAGAAGGCGGGCCACTGCAGTCTGGCCCGCTCGCGCCCGCGAGTGCCGACGAGCACCGCGGCCAGCGCCAACCCGGTGACGAATCCGCCGAGGTGCGCCTGCCAGGCGATCGAGCGATAGACGAGGGGCAGCGCGGCGTTGATCGCGAGCAAGACGTACATCCCGGTCGCCGACACTCCCAGGTGCCGCAGGAAGACCAACGTCGCGCCGAAGAGCCCGAACACGGCCCCCGACGCGCCGACCATGGGCGTGACCCAGGCGACGTCCATGCTCGCGTAGCTCTGCGGCGGGGTCGCGAGCAGCAGATAGCCGACCGAGCCTCCCACCGCGCTGATGAGGTAGAGAGCCACGAACCGCGCCCACCCCAGCATCGGTTCGAGCCACTGGCCGATCTGCCACAGGCACAGCATGTTGAAGAGGATGTGCGCGATCATCTGCGGAGAGTGCAGGAACGCCGCCGTGAGAAAGCGCCACGGCTGGCTGGCGCCGACGGCGGGAGAGAAGGCCCCCTCGACCATGATGAACGGGTCCATCCGCTGGAGGACGTAGACGGCCACGCAGACCGCGATGAGCGTGTAGGTCGCGACGGGCCGTTCCTGGCCGCCGCGACCCCCGATCACCGTGCGAGGCGAGGGGGTCGCGGCGGCGGACTCGCGCAGGCAGTCCACGCAATGGAAGCCCACGGGCGCGGGCCGCTGGCACTCCGGACAGGCCGGCCGGCCACACCGCTGGCAGCGCAGGTGGCTGACCCGGTCGGGGTGCCGAGGACAGGTCGGCGGGACCGGCACAGGCTCCGGCGCCGTGGGCTCGCTCATGCGCGCGCTGACCTCCGGGTCGAGTCAGTCGGTGATGGTGACGCTCTCGATGACGACGGGCTCGACCGGCTTGTCACCGCGACCCGTGGCGACGTTGGAGATCGCGTCGACGACGTCGCGACTCGGCTGGTCAGCGACCTCGCCGAAGATCGTGTGCTTGCCCTGCAGCCACGTCGTGGGGGCGACGGTGATGAAGAACTGCGAGCCGTTGGTGCCGCGCCCCATCCGCTTGCCGGCGTTGGCCATCGCGAGGATGTAGGGCTTGGTGAAGTCCTTGTCGGGGCTGATCTCGTCGTCGAACGTGAACCCCGGACCGCCGATGCCTTCACCCAGCGGGCAGCCGCCCTGAATCATGAAGTTCGGGATGATCCGGTGGAAGGTCAGGCCGTCGAAGAACGGCTGGGGATTCGTGCGCCCGGCGTCGTCCCGGTAGTCCTTCTCGCCCTTCGCCAGGCCGACGAAGTTGTCGACGGTCTTGGGGGCCTGCTCGGGGAAGAGGACGACTTCGATGTCGCCGTGGTTGGTGTGCAACGTCGCATTCATGGTCCGCATCCTTTCATGGCCGGGCCGACACCCCCTGGCAACGTCCTGGACGCGACATGACACCGTCGGCCCCAGCGCAGACCGTGTTGCCCATTGGGCAGCGGCGCATGACGCAAGGCAGGATGGGGCACGAAGAGACGACCGATCCGCCATAGGAGGACTCGTGTTCCCACGCAACACCACGAAGGTCACGGTGCCCGCGCTGACGACCAAGCGCGTGACCGTGCCCACACTGCACGCCCTGAAGAAGCAGGTCGTCGGAGCCGCTGCTGTCGCGGCGAAGTCCGCTGAGGAAGCGGCCCACAAAGTCGACGCCCAGGCGCACGCGACGAAGGCCGTCGCGGCCCCCAGACTCGCCGCCGCCGGTGAGTCTGCGACGGCGACCGCACACGCCGCCCGCGACCGCGTGGACGAGACCCTCCCCAAGATCAGCGAGGCCCTCGCCGGGCTGCTCGCCGCCGGTCAGGCCGCGCAGAGCGACGCGACGGCCAAGGTGACCGACGTCGCGACGCACGCCAAGGAGGTCGTGACCGGCGAGGCCAAGAAGAAGGAGAAGCGCAAGAAGGGCATCATCGGCAGCCTCCTCTCGGCGCTGCTGACCCTCGCGGCGGCCGGCGCGGTCATCGCCTACCTGCGCCAGCGCCAGGCTCAGCCGAAGGACGACCCGTGGGCGCGACCGCTGACCGACCCCTACGTCGCGCCGGCGACCGGACGCGCCGCGAGCGTCGACGACAGCGCTCCGCTCGCCGCGCCCGAGGGCGTGACGACAGTCACCGAGGTCGAGGTCGAGGGCGAGGCCCCGGTGGCCCACCCGGCCGACACCCCCGCCGTCGACAGCGACGACGTCGAGATCGTCGACCTCACCACCGAGAGCACGACGCAGGCCGAACAGCGCCGCGACGGCTGACCGCGACAGTCGCTCCTTCGCACGACAGCGGCCCGCCCC
>JBDIAP010000082.1:0-17558 GCA_039812485.1 Kineosphaera sp. | reverse complement strand
GCCTGCACGGCCGCCGGCGCGCCCGACCCGGCTGCCGACGCGCTCGCTGCGCCCCGGGCCTGCGCCTGCTGGTCGCGCCGCTCGACGCGCTTGCGCAGCTCCTTCATCCCCGGCTCGCGCTCGCGCAGCCACGCCAGCAGCGGCGTCGCGATGAAGATCGAGCTGTAGGTGCCGACGGCGATGCCGACGAAGAGCGCCAGCGACAGGTCGAGCAGCGTGCCGGGACCGATGACGGTCAGGCCGACGAGCAGGATGGCGCCGACGGGCAGCAGCGCGACGACCGAGGTGTTGATCGAGCGCACGAGGGTCTGGTTGACCGCGAGGTTCGCGGCCTCCGAATAGGTGCGGCGGCCGGTGACGACCGCCTCCTGCGTGTTCTCGCGCACCTTGTCGAAGACGACGACGGTGTCATAGAGCGAATACCCGAGGATCGTCAGGAAGCCGATCATCGAGGCCGGGGTCACCTCGAAGCCGGCGAGCGCGTAGACGCCGATCGTGATGAAGATGTCGTGGGCCAGCGCGACGAGCGCGGCGAAGGCCATCTTCCACGTGCGGAAATACAGCGCCAGCACGAGCGAGACGAGCACGAGGAACCACAGCAGCGCCTGCAGCGCCTTCTGGCTCACCGAGGCACCCCAGCTGGGGCCCACGACCGAGGCGCCGACGTTGTCCTCGGAGACTCCGAACGCCGTGGCCAGCCCCGACGAGACGTCCTGCGTGAGACGGTCGTTGAGCTGCTCGGTCTGCACCCGCACGGTGTCGCTGCCGACGAGCGTCACCGTCGCGGTCGCCTCGTCGCCGACGGAGCGCACCACCTCGGTGGCCTTGTCGACATACCCCTGGGTGTCGGTGACGCCCGCGACGCGGAAGTCGGAGCCGCCGGTGAACTCGATACCGAGATTGAGGCCCCGCAGTGCCAGTCCGGCGGTCACGATGACGAGCATGACGAGGGAGGCGAGCAGCCAGGTGCGCAACCGGCCGACGAAGTCGATCGAGCGGCGACCGGTGTAGAGGTCGTTGCCGAACCTCGCGAAGCGATTGGTCATGCCGGGCTCCCTTCGGCGACGGCGCGCTTGCGGTCGGCGATCGTGATCCGTCCCCGCCCGCGGTAGGCGGGCTGCACCCCGAGCGTCTCGGGATCGAAGCCGGACCATTTGTGCCCGCCACCGAAGAACCTCGTCGTCGACAGGATCGACAGCAGCGGGTGGGTGAAGAGGAAGGTCACGACGACGTCGAGGATGGTCGTCAGCATGAGCATGAACGCGAAGCCGCGCACGTTGCTCGTCGCGAGCACGTAGAGCACGGCTGCGGCGAGGAAGTTCACGCCGTCGGAGATGAGGATCGTGCGACGGGCCCGCGCCCACCCGGTCTGCACCGCCGACTGCAGGCGTCGTCCCTCGCGCACCTCGTCGCGGACGCGCTCGAAATAGACGATGAAGGAGTCGGCCGTCGTGCCGATGGCGACGATCGCGCCGGTCACGCCGGCCATCGTCAGGCGCAGGTTGTAGCCCCAGCCGAAGAGCGCGAGGCACACGTAGGTGAGCGCGGCCACCATGACGAGCGAGGCGACGGTGACCAGGCCGAGCGCCCGATACTGCAGCAGCGAGTAGGCCACGACGAGCGCCAGGCCGATGAGGCCGGCGATGATGCCGTTGCGCAGCTGGTCGCCGCCGATCGTCGGGCTGACCTGCTCGGTCGACTGCACGGTGAAGCTCATCGGCAGCGCGCCGAACTTCAGCTGGTCGGCGAGGGCCTTGGCGCTGTCGGCGGTGAAGTTGCCGGTGATCTGCGCCTGACCGTTGGGGATGGCGCCCTCGAAGCGCGGTGCCGAGACGACGTTGTTGTCGAGCACGACCGCGAGCTGGTTGCGCGGCTCGGGCAGCGAGACCATGTAGCCGCTGACGGCCGCGTAGGCCGCGGTCGGCTCCCCGCTCTTCATCTGCAGGTTGACCTGGTAACCACCGGTGGGCTGGCCCGTCTGCTGGCTCAGCGTCGGGCCCGAGCTGGCGTCGGCGAGGTCGTCACCGGAGATGACGGCGGGTCCGAGCAGGTATTTGGCCTGGCGGTCGTCGCTGCAGGCCACGGTCGGCTGGAGCAGGTCGTCCTTGCTGGGGTCGAAGGCCGGCTGGCGCCGGCAGTCGAGCGCGGCGAGCTTCTCCTGCCACGCCGGGGTGAGCCAGGCCTCGCTCGTCGCGTATGCGACGAGCTTCTTCGGGTCCTTCGCGTCCTCCTGCGACAGTCTCGGCGTGCCGTCGCTGCCCGTGGGATTCGCCGACGGGAGACCGAGGCCGGGCGTCTGGGTGCCGCTGGGTGCCGGAGTCGCGGTCGCCTTGGGGCTGGCGGTCGCCTTCGGGGTCGCGGTGGGGCTGGGGGTGGCCGCGGGCGCCTGTTGCAGGCCTTCGGGCAGCACGGCACCGGCCGTCGAGGGGCTGGCCTTGGGGGTGTTCGCCGTGGCCGTGGCGCTCGCCTTCGCGGTGGCGCTCGCCCTCGCGGTGGGGGTCGCCTTGGGCGTCGCCGCGCCGGAGGGAGTGGCCGCCGGGGTGGGCACCGCCTCGATCGGCGCGGCCGACGCGGCGGTGATGACCGGCCGGAACCGCATCTGCGACGACTGCCGCAGAGCGTCCTCCTGCTCCTTGCTCATGCGACCCGGCACGGCGACCACGACGTTGTCGCCGAGCGTGGCGACCTCGGCCTCGGCCACACCCTGCCCGTCGACCCGGGCGCGCATGATGTCCACAGCCTGCTGCAGCTGCTCGGCGTTGACGGTGCCCGTCGTCGTCTGCGGCTGCAGCACCATCTGCGTGCCGCCTTCGAGGTCGAGGCCGAGCTTCGGCGTCCACTGAGCATCGGACCAGGTCACCGCCGCGCCGAGGCCGGCGGTGAGCGCGAGCAGCAGGAGCACCATCGCGGCGAGCGCCCTGCGGAACGGCCGGTTCTTCGGATTCGCCACGGCCTAGACCTCGATCCGTCGGGGGAGCCGTCGCGGTGTCGGGGCGTGCTGCCCGGCTTGTTCCATGCCTCGTCCCATCAGTGCCTTCGCTGTGAGTGCCTTCGGTGTGAGTGCCTTCGGTGGTGCGCTGCCCTCCGTCGGATCCCCCATCCGGAGCAGCGCGTCGCTTGCCAACTCGACATCCATGCTTATCCATGCTTGCCGAATCCGTCCTTTGGCGAATCCGTCCATGCCCCATCCGTCCGTGCCCGTCGGGCGCGCCGATCGAGCCGGCTGCCGACCGCGATCGACGCCTACCCGGCGCCGACCGTCGGCCGTCCTGCGCGCGAACCGCCAGGACGGATGCGCCTCATCGAGTTTAGCGACGGGGCACGACGGTTCCTAACGAGCCGCGCCGCCCGTCGGTGCCGCCCGGCACGCGGGGCCCCCCGCCCAGCACTCGACGGCCCGGGGTGGTCGGGGCTCAGCGGGGGGTCGTCGGGCCGGAGCGGCCCGGCTCGTCGAGCGGGAGCTCGCACTGAGCGCCGCGGCCCGCCGCGCCGGCGACGGGCGAGCCGAGGTCACGGGCGCCGACCTCCCGACCCGCCTGGGATGCGGCCCAGTCGCCCCCCGGCGGGGCCGGCAGCCCGAGGTGCGACCACGCCAGCGCCGTCGCCGCGCGCCCGCGCGGAGTCCGCACGATGAATCCCTCTCGCACGAGGAACGGCTCGGCGACGGTCTCGACCGTGTCCGGTTCTTCACCGACCGCCACCGCCAAGGTAGAGAGCCCGACCGGCCCGCCCCCGAACCGCCGGCACAGCGCGTCGAGCACGCCGCGGTCGAGCCGGTCCAGCCCGCGGGCGTCGACGTCGAAGAGCGCCAGCGCGGCCCGGGCCGCGTCGACGTCGACGACGTGCTCGCCGTGCACCTGGGCCCAGTCGCGCACCCGGCGCAGCAGCCGGTTGGCGATGCGGGGGGTGCCGCGCGAGCGCCCGGCGATCTCGGCGAGCCCCGGCGCGGTGTGATCGACGCGCAGCAGCCCCGCGGAGCGCGCCAGGATGCGCTCGAGGTCGGCCTGGGCATAGAAGTCGAGGTGCCCGGTGAAGCCGAAACGGTCGCGCAGCGGCGCGGGCAGCAGCCCGGCCCGCGTGGTCGCCCCGACGACGGTGAAGGGCGCCAGCTCCAGC
Source organism: Kineosphaera sp. (assembly GCA_039812485.1). GTDB lineage: Bacteria > Actinomycetota > Actinomycetes > Actinomycetales > Dermatophilaceae > Kineosphaera. The sequence goes on along the minus strand of JBDIAP010000082.1, from coordinate 13,442 downwards.
GGGATCGCCGTCGCCCCCGGCCCCTTGCCCACGATGATGTCGACCCGGAAGTCCTCCATCGCCAGATAGAGCATCTCCTCGGCCGGCCGGGCCATGCGGTGGATCTCGTCGAGGAAGAGCACCTCGCCCTCGACGAGGCTCGACAGGATCGACGCGAGGTCTCCGGCGTGCTGGATCGCGGGACCGCTCGTCACGCGGATCGGCGCCTCGAGCTCCGCGGCCACGATCATCGCCAGCGTCGTCTTGCCCAACCCCGGCGGGCCGGACAGCAGGATGTGGTCAGGCGTCGCGCGCCGCCGCTTGGCCGCCTCCAACACGAGCGCCAATTGCTCTCGCACCCGCGGCTGCCCGGGAAACTCCGCCAATCGGCGGGGACGCAGCGCGGCCTCGACACGACCCTCGTCCTCGTCGACGAGCGCCTCGGCGTCGACGATCCGGGCCGTGGCGTCGTAGGACCCGTCGTCCGGCTCGTCCCCGCCGACGAGGTCATCCCCGCCGACGAGGTCATCCCCGCCGACGAGATCATCCTCGACACCGCCCGCGGCGCTGACGGACTCGAACCCGGCCGCCCCGGCCGCCCCCCCGAACTCGCTCGGCGGATCGCCCCGCCCGCGGCGCGCCCCGCTCACCGCCCGAGCTCCCGCAGCGCCGCGCGCAGGGCCGCGGCCACGTCGGGATCGGCCCCGAGCTCGTCGGTCACCGAGTCGACACCGGCCTCGGCCTGCTTGGCCGTCCAGCCCAGTCCGACGAGTGCCTCGACGACGGGCGAGCGCCAGGCCGGCTCACCGGTGGCGGGCGCCGCCACCGGCAGCTCCGCGCCGGCATCCCGGGCCGCCGCCAGGGCCCCGACCTTGTCGCGCAGCTCGAGCACGATGCGCTCGGCCCCCTTGCGGCCGATGCCCGGCACCTTGGTCAGCACGGTCAGCTGCTCGGCCGCGATGGCCTGCTGCAACTGCGCGGGGCTGAGCACCGACAGCATCGCCAGCGCCAGCCGCGGCCCCACCCCCGAGACCGTCTGCACGAGGTCGAAGCAGACCTGCTCGTCCGCCTCCCCGAACCCGTAGAGGGTCAGCGAGTCCTCGCGCACGACGAGGCTCGTGCTCAGCCGGATGTCGGCGCCGTGTCGGGCGGCGGCCGCGGTCGCCGGGGTCGTGTGGACGAGGAGGCCGACTCCTCCTACCTCGACGACGAGGCGGTCGAGGCCGACGTGCGCGACGCGGCCCGAAACCGAGGCGATCACCGCTACCCCTCCCAGTTGATCCGACACATGCACATCGGACACATGTTCGCAGCCGACCCTAGCGCGGCCCGACCGGCGAGCCGCGCCCGGCACGCCGGGGCCCGCCCTCAGCGCCGCCCTCAGCGCCGCCGCTGGGCGGCCACCGCCGCGTCGATCCGCGCCGCGGCCCCGCCGCGCCACACGTGGCAGATCGCCAGCGCCAGGGCGTCGGCGGCGTCGGCCGGCCGAGGCGGTGCGGGCAGCTGCAGGATGCGGGTCACCATCGCCGTGACCTGGGCCTTGTCGGCGCGGCCGTTGCCGGTCACGGCGGCCTTGACCTCGCTGGGGGTGTGTAGCGCCAGCGGCAGCTCACGCCGGGCCGCGGCGATCATCGGCAGCGCGCTGGCCTGCGCGGTGCCCATGATCGTGCTGACGTCGGAGCGGGCGAAGACCCGCTCGACGGCGACGGCCTCCGGCTCGTAGCGCGCGAACCACTCCTCGACCTGCGTCTGCATCGACAGCAGCCGCTCGTGGATGGGATCACCCGTCGGGGTGCGCAGCACGCCGACGGCGATCATCGTCAGGCGCCCCCCGAGGCGGCCTTCGACGACGCCGAGCCCGCACCGGGTCAATCCCGGGTCGACGGCCAATACGCGCACGGCGCCTCCTCGCTCGGCAAGCCGTTTCACGCTACCCGCGCCGGCGCGGTGCCTCGGCGAGCGACACGGCTGACCGGCAGCACCGCGGCGTCCCGCGGCGGGCCGCTCCCGGGCCCGCGCCGCGGGGGTCCGCCCGCCGAACGGCCTACGGCCGCTGGGGCGTCGCGCATTAGGGTCGTGGCCATGCATCTGGGCGTCGACTTCGGAACCACGCGCACGATCGTGGCCTACGCGGACCGCGGCAACTATCCCGTCGTCGCCTTTCGCGACGCCAGCGGCGACGCGCAGGAGCACCTGCCGACGGTCGCCGCGCTCGAGGGCGGCGAGCTGGTCTACGGCTTCGAGGCCCTGGCGGCGGCGGAGCGCGGCGCCCTGCCGCTGCGTTCCTTCAAGCGCGCGCTGGCCTCGCCCGAGGTCGGCCCGCAGACGCGCGTCGACGTCGGCGGTCGCGAGGTGCTGCTCCTCGATCTCATCACCGGCTTCGCCACGGCCCTGCGCCGCGAGCTGCTGACGACGAGCAGCGTGCGTGAGCTGCTCGCCGGGGAGCCGGTCACGGCCGCGATCGCGGTGCCGGCCCACGCGCACGGCGCCCAGCGCTTCCTCACCCTCGAGGCGTTCCGGCGGGCGGGCTTCGACGTGACCGCGATGGTCAACGAGCCGTCGGCGGCGGGCCTGGAATACAGCCACCGTCAGGGCCGCACGCTGAACTCCCGCCGCACCCGGGTCGTCGTCTACGACCTCGGCGGCGGCACGTTCGACGCCTCGCTCGTCAAGGTCGACGGCACCGCCCACGAGGTGCTCGACTCGCTGGGGCTCAACCACGTCGGCGGCGACGACATCGACGTCGTGCTCGCCGACTGCGTCCTCGGCACCGCGGGCCGCACGTGGGAGCAGCTCGACGACCACGCTCAGGCGGAGCTGCTCACCGAGTGCCGGGAGGCCAAGGAGCGCCTGTCGCCGCAGGCCAAGCGGCTCGTCGTCGACGTCGACGGGGAGCCGGTCATCGTGCCGGTCGCCGACTTCTATGCCCGCGCCGCGGGCCTCGTCGACCTGACGATCGGGGCGATGGGGCCGCTGCTCGGCATGCTCGACGTCGACGACAGCCCCGACCTGGCCGACATCGCCGGCATCTACCTCGTCGGCGGCGCGAGCGGGCTGCCGCTCGTGCCCCGCATGCTGCGCGAGCGCTTCGGGCGGCGGGTGCACCGGTCCCCCTACCCGGCCGCGTCGACCGCGATCGGTCTGGCCATCGCGGCCGACCGCAGCTCCGGCTACTCCCTGACCGACCGGCTGTCGCGGGGCTTCGGGGTGTTCCGGGAGGGCGACGGGGGCCGGCGCCTCAGCTTCGACCCGATCATCAGCCGCGATGCCGTGCTGCCGGGCGCCGACACGACCGACCGCGTCGTCGTCACCCGCCGGTATGTCGCGGCGCACAACATCGGGTGGTTCCGCTTCGTCGAATACGCCGCGCTCGATGAGTGGGGCGAGCCGCGCGGCGACATCGTGCCGTTCGCGCAGGTCGTCTTCCCGTTTTCGCCCGAGCTGCAGGGGCGCGAGGACCTCGCCCAGATCGGTGTGCAGCGCACCGAGCGCGGCCCGCTCATCGAGGAGCGTTACACGATCGACCCGCACGGCATGGTCGAGGTCGACCTCACCTGCTTGGACACCGGCTACACCCAGACCCACGCCCTGCGCGTCCGCGAGCCGGTCGGCTGACTGCGGCCGCGCAAGCCCACTGCTCGTCGAGCGCTCACTCCTCGTCGAGTTCGGCGGCCACCTCGTCGGAGACGTCACCGTTGGCGTAGACGTTCTGCACGTCGTCGCTGTCCTCGAGCGCGTCGATGACCCGCATCATCTTGCGGGCACCGTCGACGTCGAGCTCGACCTGCAGGTTGGGCACGAACTGCGCCTCCGCCGACTCGTAGTCGAGGTCCGCCTCCTGCACCGCCTTGCGGATCGCGACGAAGTCGGAGGCCTCGGAGACGATCTCGAAGCTGTCCCCGAGGTCGTTGACCTCCTCGGCGCCCGCGTCGAGGACGACCTCGAGCAGCGAGTCCTCCGTCAGGGCGCCGGAGTTCTGCTCCTTGGGCACGACGACGACGCCCTTGCGGTCGAAGACGTAGGAGACCGAGCCCGGGTCGGCGAGATTGCCGCCGTTGCGGGTCAGCGCCGTGCGCACCTCGGCGGCGGCGCGGTTGCGGTTGTCGGTGAGGCACTCGATGAGCACCGCGACACCGCCGGGCGCGTAGCCCTCGTACATGATCGTCTGCCAGTCGGCCCCGCCGCCCTCGGCCCCGGAGCCGCGCTTGACGGCCCGGTCGATGTTGTCGTTGGGCACCGAGCTCTTCTTGGCCTTCTGGATGGCGTCGTAGAGCGTCGGGTTGCCGGCCGGGTCCCCCCCGCCGGTGCGGGCCGCCACCTCGATGTTCTTGATGAGTTTGGCGAAGAGCTTGCCGCGCTTGGCGTCGAGCGCCGCCTTCTTGTGCTTGGTGGTGGCCCACTTGGAGTGCCCGCTCATGCCGTCCTCTCGGGTTCTGCCGCGCGCCGGCAGATCGGGCGCGCGGGTCTAGCTGCGGTGGTCACGAAATCGGCGACCATCGTATCCGCCTCACCATCCGGCCACCCGCGCGCGCACCGGCTACCGGCCGTCACCAGGCGCGGGCCGGCCGCGTGGTGCCCGGCGAGCGCGGACCATGCGCACGAAGTAGTCGTGCACTCGCGCGTCGCCGCTGACCTCGGGGTGGAACGACGTGACGAGCAGATCACCCTGCCGCGCCGCGACGACCCGGCCCTCCGCCGGGCCCGCCGGCACCCGCGCGAGCACCTCGACACCGTCGCCGATCCGCTCGATCCACGGGGCGCGGATGAAGACGGCCCGGATGGGGCGCTGCGGCTCGACGAGGCCGGCCATCGACAGGTCGGTCTCGAAGGAGTCGACCTGCCGGCCGAAGGCGTTGCGGCGCACGGTGATCGCCATGCCGCCGAGGGTCTGTTGGTCGCTCGTGCCGTCGAGCACCTCGTCGGCGAGCAGGATCATGCCCGCGCACGAACCGTAGACGGGCAGCCCGGCGGCGATGGCCGCCCGCACCGGCTCCGCGAGGTCGAAGGCTCGCACGAGCTTGTCGATGACGGTCGACTCCCCGCCGGGGATGACGAGCCCGTCCAGGCCGTCGAGTTCGGCGGGCCGACGCACCGGCCGCACGCTCGCGCCGACCGAGGTGAGGGCGGCCGCGTGTTCGCGCACGTCCCCCTGCACGGCGAGGACGCCGATGGTCGGGACGTCCGGCGCAGGATCGTTGACGGGTGGTGTCGAGGCGGTGGGCACGGCAGGCAGTGTAGGTCGCTGCCGTGGCGGTGCCGGACTCAGCGTCCGGCGGCGGCGAGCTCCGCGGGCAGCGGCCAGGCGTTGGCGCGGCACCCGCCGAGGCCCTTGGACTGCTGCATCATCACGGGCGCGAGGGCCCCGCGCGAGCTGCAGCCGCGGTGCCCGAGACCGAGCCAATGCCCGGTCTCGTGGTTGACCACCATGTGGCGGTAGGTGCGCAGGTCGCCCTTGAAGGACGGCGTCTTCTTCAGCCAGGGCGTCTCGTTGATAACGACGTTCTTGCCCACCCGGCAGCTGTAGCGCACGTCGCACGTCGAGGAGAAGTCGCCCATCCGACTCGCCTGCGCCAGGTAGAGGGTGAAGTCGGCATCGCGGTCGACCTGCTCGAAGCGCTGATAGGCCCGGGCCCAGCCCCGGCCGTCGGCATACGTCTGAGCGGCCAGCCGCGCGAACTCCTCGACGTCGGCGCGCACCGTGCCGTGGGTGCGCACGGCGTAGGTGTTGACGCGGAAGAGTCGCAGCGTGGCGAGCTCGCCGCTGGCGAGCGCGCGCCCGTCACGCAGCCAGGCCACGCGGTAGCGCACCGGCCCCGGCACGGGCGGGGGCGTGATGCGCATGGCCCACGTGCCGTCGGGTGCGATCGGCCGGGTCAGCACGGGCCGCCAGGCACCGGCGGCGAACCGGTCGAGCCGCACGGCGTCGTCCTGCGAGTCCTCGCCGGGCTGCGACACCGTGCCGGACAGGCGGATGGCCTCGTCGAGGGCCAGGTCGGTCGAGCCGGACCAGTCGGCCGCGATCGAGGGACGCCCGGCTGCCGCCTCGGGCGCGAAGCCCGGGCCCACGCCCGAGGCGACGCTCGGACCATCGGTGGGCAGGGGGGTGCCGGGGTCCTGGACGGTGGCGTAGGAGCCCCTCCAGCCGCGGTCGGGGCCGCTGTCGGTCGAGGCGCTGGCGGCCGTGGCCGGGGCGAGCACCGCGATCGCCGCCGCCATCGCCACCACTGCCGCCGACCGCAGGCCGAGGGTCTCGCCGACGCGCGCACCGGCGCGTGCCCGGAGCGGCCGGCGGCTGGTCGGGGCTGCGCTCATGTCCTGGCCTTCCGTCGCTGGGGCTCGAGCTGCGTGACCGCGCCCGAGCCCGATGGTGTGCCGCGCGCCGCTGTGCCTCCGTCGACCCGGGCGCGGGCGCTCCTACGACTTCAGTGTGCCCTCCCGTGTGGTGCAAACCCGACCGTGAAATGCCGAATCGGGATACAAGTGTGGGAAATTCGCTCCCGCACTAGGGCCGCGGGCCCGCCGCCGTGCGGCCCGGCCCCAGGCCCGGACGCACGGCCGGACGCGCGGCCCACGGCGCGTCCTACCAGCCGCGCTCGGCGAGCCGGTGCGGCACGGGGATGTCATCGACGTTGATGCCGACCATCGCCTCGCCGAGGCCGCGGGAGACCTTGGCGATCGTGTCGGGGTCGTCATAGAACGTCGTGGCCTTGACGATCGCCTGGGCGCGCTGGGCCGGGTTGCCGGACTTGAAGATCCCCGAACCGACGAAGACACCCTCGGCACCGAGCTGCATCATCATCGCCGCGTCGGCGGGGGTGGCGATGCCCCCGGCGGTGAAGAGCACGACCGGCAGCGTGCCGGCGCGGGCGACCTCGGCGACGAGTTCGTAGGGGGCCGCGAGCTCCTTGGCGGCGACGTAGAGCTCGTCGGGCGCCATCGAGCGCAGCCGGTTGATCTCGCCGCGGATGCTGCGCATGTGGGTCGTCGCATTGGAGACGTCGCCGGTGCCGGCCTCGCCCTTGGAGCGGATCATCGCCGCGCCCTCGGTGATGCGGCGCAGGGCCTCGCCCAGGTTGGTGGCGCCGCAGACGAAGGGCACCGTGAAAGCCCACTTGTCGATGTGGTTGGCGTAGTCGGCCGGGGTGAGCACCTCGGACTCGTCGATGTAGTCGACGCCGAGCGACTGCAGCACCTGCGCCTCGACGAAGTGCCCGATGCGGGCCTTGGCCATGACCGGGATCGAGACGGCGTCGATGATGCCGGCGATCATGTCGGGGTCGCTCATGCGCGACACCCCGCCCTGGGCGCGGATGTCGGCGGGCACCCGCTCGAGCGCCATGACGGCGACGGCGCCGGCGTCTTCGGCGATCTTGGCCTGCTCGGCGGTGACCACGTCCATGATGACGCCGCCCTTGAGCATCTCCGCCATGCCGCGCTTGACGCGCGCGGTGCCCTGGGTCGCGGGCGGGTCCGCGGGCGTCGCGGTGGTGAGGTCGGGCGATTGGGTCAGGGTCACGGCTGGTGTGCCTTTCACGAACGACGAGTTGTCACGACGCCGAGGCGTCTTGGCGGGCCAGTCTAGTTCTCATCCCAGAGTGCCCCGTGGCCGCCGTGGCCCACGGTGCCCGGCCGGCCCGAACGCCCGGCCGGCCCGACCGGGTGCCCAGTCCGGACCTCACGCGCCGGCCGGACCCTCACGCGTCGTCGTCGAAGTCCATGGTGCGGGGCAGGGCCGCGTGCCCCGCGAGGTGGAACACCCGCACCGCGGGGTGCCCGCGCAGCAGCTGCACGTCGCTGACCGCGTCGTTGTAGAACTGTCGCGCCAGCTGCACGCGTCGATGCGCGTCGCGCAACCGCCGCCCCGGGTCCTGCTCCGGATCGGCATCGCGCAGGAAGCCCAGCGCGTGTCGCACGGTCACGGTCAGGTCGCTCTCGAGCGCCTCGCGGGCCGCGAGTTCGCCCTCGGCCCAGTCGAGTCCGGTGAGGTCGTCGGCCGCCGCGTCGAGGCAGTCCGAGGCCGCACCCGCGAGCAGCAGCGACGTCGCGGGGTCGAGCGCCCCGCCGTTGGCGAGCTCCACGGCGGCCTCGGCCCGCCGCACGAGCTGGGCGTCGAGCGCGGCGAGGCTGCCCTCGACGCGGGTGTGCAGGCGGTGCAGCCGGGCCGCGGTGTAGGTGAGATACCAGGCCAGCACCACCATGACGGCGACGACGAGCGTGACGATCTCCAGGGCGCTCATCGCGGCCACCGCCGTTGGCGCGGGCCCCGCGGATCGCGGTCGGCTCGCGCCCGGGCGTGCGAGCTCGAGCGGCCGCCCGGCCGGAAGGCGCGCCACGGCGACGGCGGGACCGCCGCCGACCCCTCCAGCACCGTCTCGTAGACGGCGAGCACGTCGGCCGCGACGCTCGACCAGTCGTAGCGGCGGGCGACGATCGGGCCCTCGCTCCGCAGCCGCGCCCGCAGCTGCGGATCGTCGAGCAGGCCGGCGATCCGGCGCGCGAGCGCCGCGGCGTCACCGGTCGCGAACATCGCTCCGGCGGCGCTCCCGGCGAGCACCTGGGCGAACGGCGGCAGGTCGGAGGCGACGACCGGGGCTCCTGCGGCCATCGCCTCGACGAGCACGATGCCGAAGCTCTCCCCTCCCGTGTGCGGCGCGACGTAGGCGTCGACGGAGGCCAGCAAGGAGCGCTTGTCCTCCTCCCCGATCGGTCCGAGCAGCTCGACGGCCCCGGCGACGCGCGGGTCGAGCCGAGCGATCCGCTCGCGCGCGCCGTCGAGGTCACCATGCCCGGCGACGAGCAGCCGCGTCCCGGGATGTGCGGCGAGCACGGCCGGCATGGCCTCGAGCAGCACCGGCAGACCCTTGCGCGGCTCGTCGATGCGCCCGAGGAAGGCCAGCGTCGGCGCGCCCGCCCGGCCCTGCCACTGCCGCCGAGGCCGGGCCTGCGCGAAGCGGTCGACGAAGACCCCGTTGGGGATGACGACGGCGTCGCCGCCCATGTGCGTGATGAGGGTCTGGCGGGCCGCCTCCGACACGGCGATCCGCGCGTGGATCTTCTCCATGCTCGAGCGCACGAGCGGATAGGCGGCCTGCATGGCCCGCGAGCGCACGAGGCTCGTGTGGAAGGTGGCGACGATCGGCCCGGTCGCGGCCCACAGCGCGAGCACCGAGACGCTGGGCACGAGCGGCTCGTGGATGTGCACGACGTCGAACCGCCCCTCCTCGACCCACCGGTTGACCCGGGCCGCCGTGAGCGGCCCGAACGTCAGTCGCGCCACCGACCCGTTGTAGGGGATCGGCAGCGCCCGACCCGACCCCACGACATACTCCGGCAGCGGGGTGTCGTCGTCGGCGGGTGCGAGCACGCTCACCGTGTGCCCCCGGCCGCGCAGGCACTCGGCGAGGTCGCGGACGTGGAATTGCACCCCGCCGGCCACGTCGAAGGAGTAGGGACAGACGAGGCCGACACGCACGCTCAGCGCCCCCGAGCCGGGGCGGGGGCCGCCATCGAGGCGTCCGGGCCCGGCCGGCGGGTGCGCGGCGTCAGGTCTTCGGCGAAGACGCGCTGCATCATGTGCCAGTCGGCCGTGTGCTCGGCGATCGCCCCCGCGAGGGCGTCGGCGCAGGCCTGGGTCATCGTCGCGACCCGCGCCCGGGAGCCTTCCCGGCCCGCGCCGGTCGGCGGCGGCGGCTCGACCCGCGGGTGGAACGTGATGACGAGCCGGTGCCCGCCGGGCCCCTCGCGCGCGCGCTCGTAGTGCATCGACACCGGGTGCAGCGGCGCGTCCAGGGCGAGGGCCAGCGCGGCGGGGCCGGCGGCCATGCGCGCCGGCCGCCCGAAGAAGTCGACCTCGACCCCCGTGTGCGTGAGGTCGCGGTCGGCGAGCAGGGGCACGACGACCCCGCGCTCCCGGTGCTGCCGGGCATGCCGCACGAGCCGCCCGAAGACGTCCCCCTCCCCCGTGAGCGGCAGGATCGTCATGCCCAATCCCTCACGGAAGGACAGGAACTCGCGATACAGCTCCTCGGGCTCGAGCCGCTCGGCGACGGTGAGCACCGGCGCGAGCCGCCGCGCCGCCCACACCGCGGCGGAATCCCAGTTGCCCATGTGCCCGAGGAAACAGACGACCGGCCGGCCCGCGTCGAGCACGGCCCGCACGGGCTCGTCGCCCACGGCCCGCACCCCCGCGACGACCGCCTGAGGCGGCCGCGCCGGCAGCCGGAACGCCTCGCACCAGTAGCGCAGGTAGGAGCGCAGCCCCGCCCGCACGAGCGCCTCGAGAGCCGCCGGGTCGGCGGCGACCTCGGGCCGCACCCGCGCGTAGTTGGCCCGCATCCGGCGCACGTCCGAACCGCCCCGCCGGTAGGTGACCTCGGCGATCGCGTCGAAACCCCGGTAGGCGACCGGCTCCGGCACGCGGCACGCCAGGCGCCACGCGGCGCGGAAGGCGGCGACGGTGAGCCGCTGCCCGACGCTCACGTCAGCGCGCTCACGTCAGCGCTGCGCCATCTCGCGCCGCACGGCGAGCATGCGCTGCGCGACGGTCACGGCGCTCGCGGCCGCGAGCAGCCACAGCACGACGGTGAAGACGACGTGCGGCAGGCCGAAGAGCCCGACGAGGAACGTCGTCAGCAGCACGACGACGAGCCGGTCGGCCCGCTCGGCGATGCCGACGTTGGCGCCGACGAAGCCGAGCCCCTCGGCCCGGGCCCGCGCGTAGCTCGTGACGAAGCCGAAGACCAGACACGCCAGCGCCCCCCACGCGGTCGCCGCCCCGTCGCTCTGCCGCGTGAAATAGAGCACGAGCCCGCCGAAGACGCTGGCGTCGCCGAAGCGGTCGAGGGTCGAGTCGAGGAAGGCGCCCCAGTTGCTCGCGCGGCCCGAGATGCGCGCCATCGTGCCGTCGAGCAGGTCGGAGAAGACGAACAGCGTGATGAAGACCGTGCCCCAGACGAACTCGCCCCGGGAGAAGAAGAAGAGGGCGCAGAAGCAGACGCCCACCGTGCCGATGACGGTCACCGCGTCGGGGGTCAGCCCTAGCTTGAGCAGCATCCGACACAGCGGAGTGATGAGGCGAGTGACGAATGCGCGCGCGAATTTGTTGAGCATGGTGGGCCCCAGCCTAGAAGATGCCCGCGTCCGCGCCCGCGCCACGCGGGCCCCACGAGACCCGGGCGGCGCGCCCCGGGACGTCACCGCAGCATGCGGCGGGCGGGACCATGGGCCCGATCTCGCGCGTCAGGCTTGTCCCGGGGTCGGCGCGGGGCCATGGTGAGGCATGGCCAGACCATCGACCTCGCAGACCCCTGTCCCCCTGGATGCCGACCACATCCGCAACGTCGTGCTCGTCGGCCCCAGCGGCTCCGGCAAGACCCGGCTCTTCGACCATCTCGTGTCGATCACGACGCCCGGCTACCGGACCCCGAGCCGGCCCGACGAGCGCTCCACCGGCCTCGAGGTCGCGGCGCTGGCGGCGGGCGACGTGGTCGTCAACCTCATCGACGCGCCGGGATATCCCGACTTCGTCGGCGAGCTGCGGGCGGGTCTGCGAGCGGGCGACGCGGCACTGTTCGTCGTCTCGGCCACCGACGGCGTCGACGCCGCCACGCAGGCGCTGTGGCACGAATGCGCCCAGGTCGACCTGCCGCGCGCCGTCGTCATGACCAAGCTCGACGCGCCCCGCGCCGACTTCGACGCGACGCTGGCGCAGACGCAGGCCGCGTTCGGCGAGGGCGTCCTGCCGCTGGGGGTGCCCGTCGTCCGCGACGGACAGCTCGCGCAGGTCGTCGACCTCGTCCTCGGCGAGGTGCACGACTACTCCGGCTCCGAGCGCGCGGTGCGCCCGACCGACGAGGAGCACATCTCCTACTTCGACACCCATCACGGGCCGCTGCTCGAGGGCATCATCCAGGAGGCCGAGGACGACTCGCTGCTCGACCGCTATCTCGGCGGCGAGGAGATCGGCTTCGACGTCGTCGAGGCCGCGCTGCTCCAGGCCGTCGCGCGCGGCTCGTTCCACCCGGTCATCGCCGCCTCGGTCGACACCGGCGCCGGCATCGACGTCGTCCTGCACCTCATCCAGGCGGCCTTCCCGCCGCCGCGGATGCGGCCGATGCCCGTCGTCTACACGGTCGCGGGCGCCGCCGGGCCGTCCCTGACGAGCGACCCCGCCGGCCCGCTCGTCGCCGAGGTCGTGCGCACGACCAACGACCCGTATGCCGGCCACGTCGCCCTCGTGCGGGTCTTCTCCGGCACGTTGCGCCCGGACACGACCGTGCACGTGTCGGGGCACCTGGGCAGCTTCCTCGGGCGCGAGGTCGAGGGCCACGCCGACCACGACGACGACGTGCGGGTGGGTCCGCTCGCCTCGCCGCTCGGGGGCGACCTGCGCCCCAAGGAGCAGGCGGTCGCCGGTGACATCGCGGTCGTCACCAAGCTGCCGTCGGCCCTGACCTCCGACACGATCAGCGACAAGGACGAGCCGCTGGTCATCGAGCCGTGGGAGATGCCGCAGGCGCTGCTGCCGTCGGCCATCAAGGCGGCCACTCGCTCCGATCAGGACAAGCTGCCCGGCGCCCTGCAGCGCCTCACCGGCGCCGACCCGTCGCTGCGCGTCGAGCACAACGCCGAGACCGGCCAGGTCGTGCTGTGGACGATGGGCCCCACGCACCTCGATCTCGTCATGACCCGCCTGCGGGAGGGCTTCCACGTCGACGTCGAGCCCGAAGACCTCAAGATCCCGCTCCGCGAGACCTTCGTCGGCACGGGCACCGGGCACGGCCGGCACGTCAAGCAGAGCGGCGGACACGGCCAGTTCGCGGTGTGCGACATCGTCGTCGAGCCCCTGGAGCGCGGCGCGGGCTTCGAATTCGTCGACAAGGTCGTCGGCGGCGCGGTGCCGCGGCAGTTCATTCCCAGCGTCGAGAAGGGCGTGCGCGCCCAGCTCGAGAAGGGCACGGTGTCCGGCTACCCGCTCGTCGACGTGCGCGTCACCCTGCACGACGGCAAGGCCCACTCGGTCGACTCCTCCGACGCCGCGTTCCAGACCGCCGGGGCCCTGGCCCTCAAGGAGGCCGCGGCGGCCGCGGGCGTCGTCACGCTGCTCGAGCCGATCGACGTCCTCGAGGTGCGGGTCGCCGACGACCACGTCGGCGCGATCATGACCGACATGCAGGGCCGCCGCGGGCGCATCCAGGGCAGCGAGCCCGCCGACCAGGAGGGCTACTCGGTCATCCGCGCCGAGGTGCCGCAACTGGAGCTGTCGCGCTACGCCATCGACCTGCGCTCGCTGTCGCACGGGTCGGGCACCTTCTCGCGGGCCTTCAGCGGCTACGAGCAGATGCCGCACCGGCTCGTCGAGGAGCACCTGACGACGACGTAGGAGGAGCGCCGACGCCGGGGGCGAGCCCAGCCCGACCCCGGCGTCGACGCGACCCCCGGACGCCCGATTCGCACCGAATCGG
>JBDIAP010000081.1:0-17615 GCA_039812485.1 Kineosphaera sp. | reverse complement strand
GGGGCAACGTCGCCGCCTACACGCTGACCATCGAGCAGTTCGGTGGGTCGGGCATGGTCGTGCCCGGTCACGGTTTCCTGCTCAACAACGAGCTGACCGACTTCGACTTCGCGCCGCTGACCGCCGGCGTGCCCGACCCCAACCTGCCCGCCCCGGGCAAGCGGCCGCGCAGCTCGATGAGCCCGACGATCGTGCTCAAGGACGGCAGGCCGGTGCTCGCCGCCGGTGCCGCGGGCGGCGCGACGATCATCACGACCACCGCGCAGATCATCACCGGCTACCTCGACCGCGGCCTGAACCCCGTGAAGTCCGTTGCCGCCGAGCGGATCTCGTCACGCAACACGGCGGCCACGGCCGAGCCCGGGCTCATCGTCTCCGACGTCGGCAAGCAGCTCGCGGCCTGGGGCCAACCGATGACGCCGGCCGCGACGATCGGACGGGCCACGGCGATCGCGTTCGCGGGGCGCGGCCTGGCCACCGCCGCAGCCGAGACTTCGCGCGGCGGTGGGGGATCGGCAATGGTCGTCTCGCCGCGCCGCTGACCCGGCCGACGCGGCGCCGGGCCGAGCGGCCGGGCGGGGAGCCGCGGCTAGCTAGGCGGGCGTCACCGGCCGCGGATCGGGACGCTCGATGCGCAGCACCCGGAAGCCCTTGGCCGAGGCGTGCCGCGACACGAGGTAGTCGGGCCCCAGGGTGCCGACGAGCCACGTCTGCAGCGAGTCCGAGCCGAGGTTGCGCTGCACGACGAGATAGGCCTGGCCGCCCGGCGCCAGCCGGGGGAGCCAGGCGAGCAGCAGCTCGTGCAGCGCACTCTTGCCGATGCGGATCGGCGGGTTCGACCAGAGGCAGTCGAAGGTGAGGTCTGCGGGCACGTCGTGGGGGAGCGCGGCACGCACCCCGGCGAGCCCGAGCGCGGCGGCGTTGTCGGCGGTGAGGCGCACGGCGCGCCGATTGACGTCGACCGCCCACACGTTCGCGTCGGGGGAGCGCATCGCCATCGTCAACGCCAGCGGCCCCCACCCGCAGCCGAGGTCGAGCAGGGTCCCCGTCTCCGGAGGATCGGGCGCCTCCCGCAGCAGCACGGACGTGCCGAGGTCGAGCCGGTCAGGGCAGAAGACGCCGCCGGAGGTCTGCACCGTGACGTCGCGACCGGCGAGTGACAGGTGCAGCTCGCGGCGCTGCTCGGGCACGTCCGGTTCGGAGGAGAAGTAGTGCTGCGGGGGCGTGGGCACCGGCCTACGGTAGCGACCGATCGGGGGTCGACCGGCGCACCGCGTACTGTCCCGGCGTCCCGACCACGCGGAGGTTGTCCACATCCTGGGACTCGGGACGCTTCTTGCGCTGGTCAACGGCGCGATGTCGGACGAACGGGCCGACATACCGGCAACTCGGCTCACGGTCGGCCAAGCAGTGTGTGACAATTCCGGCAACAGCCGGGAGTGTCCCCTCAGGTGCTGCGTCGTCCGCTGGACGTGCCTGCGCGCGTCGGAGCGTGTCGGCGCACACGTCGCAGCAACCCTGTTCTTCAGGCATGCCGAGCAGGCATCGAGGCAACCGGTTCGACTTCGAGGTCAGGACTACGTCGAGGAGGACGTATGCGTGCGACAGCACTAATCGCTGCCGACACCGGTGGAGTGCAGCTCGGATCCACGAGCGTGGGCATCGTGTCCGTCGTGGGTCTCGTCGCCCTGGCCGCGCTGTGCGCGGCCTTCTTCTTCCGGGCCCAGGTGCTGCGGGCGGACGAGGGCACGGCCAACATGCGCGAGATCGCGGGCGCCGTGCAGGAGGGCGCGAGCGCCTACCTGCGGCGGCAGATGATGACCCTGGTCTGGTTCGTCGTCATCGTCTTCCTGCTGCTGTTCACCCTCCCGGCGGCGGACGGCTCCGTGCGCATCGGCCGCAGCATCTTCTTCGTCGTCGGGGCGCTCTTCTCGGCGGCGATCGGCTATCTCGGCATGAATCTCGCGGTGCAGGCCAACGTGCGCGTCGCCGCGGCCTCACGCAACGGACACCGCTCGCCCGGCTTCCGCCTCGCGGTGCGCACCGGCGGTGCCGTCGGCATGGCGACCGTGGGTCTCGGCCTGCTCGGGGCCGCGCTCGTCGTCTTCCTCTACCGGGGCAACGCGCCGGCCGTGCTCGAGGGCTTCGGCTTCGGCGCGGCGATGCTCGCGATGTTCATGCGGGTCGGCGGCGGCATCTTCACGAAGGCCGCCGACGTCGGTGCCGACCTCGTCGGCAAGGTCGAGCAGGGCATCCCCGAGGACGACCCCCGCAACGCCGCGACGATCGCCGACAACGTCGGCGACAACGTCGGCGACTGCGCGGGCATGGCGGCCGACCTCTTCGAGTCGTATGCGGTGACGCTGGTCGCCGCCCTCATCCTCGGCAAGGCCGCATTCGGCGAGCCGGGGCTCATCTTCCCGCTCATCGTGCCGGCACTCGGCGCCCTGACGGCCGTGCTCGGCATCGTCGTCACGCGGATCAAGCCGACCGACAGCGGTCTGAGCGCCATCAACCGCGGCTTCACGATCGCGGCGCTCGTGTCGGCGGTGCTCTGCGGCATCGCGGCCTTCGTCTATCTGCCGGCGTCGTTCGCCGACATGCCCGCCGCCGCGGAGTCGGTGCGCGGCCTCGGCAGCGACCCCCGCCTCCTGGCGTTCGCCGCCGTCGTGCTCGGCATCGTGCTCGCGGCCGTCATCCTGTGGATCACGGGCCACTTCACGGACACCGAGGCGCCCCCGACCCGCAACGTCGCCCGCACGTCGGTGACGGGCGCCGCCACGGTCATCCTCTCGGGCATCGGCGTGGGCCTGGAGTCCGCAGTGCTCACCGCGGTCGTCATCGCCGGCGCCGTCTACCTGGCCTTCCTCATGGGCGGCGGCTCGATCGTGCTCTCGCTCTTCCTCATCGCGCTCGCCGGCTGCGGGCTGCTGACGACCGTGGGCGTCATCGTGGCCATGGACACGTTCGGCCCCGTCAGCGACAACGCCCAGGGCATCGCCGAGATGTCCGGCGACGTCGACGAGACGGGCGCCCGCGTGCTCACCGAGCTCGACGCCGTGGGCAACACGACGAAGGCCATCACCAAGGGCATCGCGATCGCGACCGCCGTGCTCGCCGCGACCGCCCTCTTCGGCTCCTACAACGACGCGGTCACCGGAGCCCTCGCCAAGGCCGGGCGATCGGCCTCCGAGGCCGTCGAGGGGTATGCCGTGGTGTCGCCCAACGTGCTCGTCGGCCTCATCCTCGGCGCGAGCGTCGTCTTCCTCTTCTCGGGCCTGGCCATCGACGCGGTGACCCGCGCGGCCGGCGCGATCGTGCTGGAGGTGCGCCGCCAGTTCCAGGAGCACCCCGGCATCATGGCGGGCACCGAGAAGCCCGAATACGGCCGCGTCGTCGACATCTGCACCCGCGACTCGCTGCGCGAGCTGTCGACGCCGGGTCTGCTCGCGGCGATGGCCCCCATCGCGGTCGGCTTCGGCCTCGGCTTCGGTGCTCTCGCGGGCTTCCTCGCCGGCGCGATCGGCGCGGGCGTGCTCATGGCCGTCTTCCTCGCCAACGCGGGCGGTTCGTGGGACAACGCCAAGAAGCTCGTCGAGGACGGCGCCCACGGCGGCAAGGGCAGCGAGGCCCACGCCGCGACCGTCATCGGCGACACCGTCGGTGACCCCTTCAAGGACACCGCCGGCCCGGCGATCAACCCGCTGCTCAAGGTGATGAACCTCGTCGCGGTGCTCATCGCGCCCGCGGTCGTCGCGATGTCGGTCGGCGAGGGCGCCACTCCGCTGCGCTACCTCATCGCCGTCGTCGCGGCCGCGCTCATCGTCGGGGCCGTGCTGCTGTCCAAGCGTCGCGCGCTGACGCTCGTCGAGGACGAGCACCACCACGTGCGCGTCAGCCACCGCAAGGACCCCGAGAGCCACTCCGAGCGCATCGGAGCGGCCGACGAGCCGGTGCCGTCCGGGCGCCGCAAGGAGGCCTCCGGCGGCGCGACCCGTGTCGACGAGCCGACGGGCCGATCGGCGCGCTGAACCGCGCGGACGCTACCGATCGGGGCCGCTCCTTCGGGGGCGGCCCCGATGCGTTCCCGGGAGCGCCCGGCGCGAGCGACTCCGCCGAGAGACCGAGCGGCACCCTGAGCGGCGCCCCCGGAGACACCCCAGCGTCGGCCCTGGTCAGAGCTGACGCTCGGGGGCAAGATGTGGCCATGTCCAAGGAGCTGAAACGCGTCGTCGTCGTCGGAGCCGGGATGGTCGGCCTGTCCACAGCCTGGTTCCTCCAGGAGCGGGGAGTCGAGGTGACCGTGCTGGATCGCACGGGCGTGGCCGCCGGCTCCTCGTGGGGCAACGCCGGCTGGCTCTCGCCGGCGCTGACCCTGCCGCTGGCCGAGCCGGCCATCCTCAAGGTCGGGGTCCGCGAGACGCTGCGCCCCTCCTCGCCGGTCTATGTGCCCGTGCGTTTCGACCCGAAGCTGTGGCGCTTCCTCGTCGGCTTCACGATGCACTGCACGCCGTCGAAGTGGGCGCGGGCCATGCGGGTCTTCAACCGTGCCAACTCCCTGGGGCTGGGCGCGTTCGACGAGCTGACGACCGCCTCCGGCGAGGCCGCCGTGACCGAGCCGACCAAGCCCGCCGAGCCCTTCCTCGCCGCCTTCAAGACCCCGGCCGACCGGCAGGTGCTCATCGAGGAGTTCGCCCACGCGGACGGGGCGGTCCACTACGACCTGCTCGACGGTGACGAGGTCAGCGCGGTCGAGCCGGCGATCGACCCGTCGGTGCGCTACGGGCTGCGGCTGCACGGGCAGCGGTTCATCAACCCGGGGCATTTCGTGGCGGCGCTCGCCGAGGCGGTCGTGCGCCAGGGCGGGCAGATCCGCTCGGGCGTCACCGTGGCCGACGTCGAGCAGACGGGCGCGAGCGTGCGGGTGGACCTCGAGGGCGGGGAGGTGCTCACCGCCGACGCCGTCGTGCTCGCCACGGGCACGTGGCTCGGCCACCTCGCCCGCCGCCACGGGGTGAAGCGGATCGTGCAGGCCGGGCGCGGCTACAGCTTCACCGTGCACCCCGAGCACGTGCCGACCGGACCGGTCTATTTCGCGACCCAGCGGGTGGCGTGCACGCCGCTCGGCGGCCCGCAGGACGGCCTGCGGGTCGCGGGCATGATGGAGTTCCGCTCCCCAGAGGACCCGCTCGACCCGCGGCGCATCCAGGCGATCATCGACGCGGCCCGCCCGATGCTGCGCGGCATCGACTGGGACGCTCGCCACGACGAGTGGGTCGGGTCACGGCCGTGCACCGAGGACGCCCTGCCGCTCGTCGGGCGCACGCGCTCCGACCGCGTCTACGTCGCGGGCGGGCACGGCATGTGGGGCGTCGCTCTCGGCCCGCTCACCGGCCGGCTCGTCGCCGAGCAGATCGTCGGCGAGCCGATGGACCCGCTGCTGTGGGCCTTCGACCCGCTGCGGTGAGGGCGCGGTTCCGCGTGACGCCCGGCCTGCCGAAGGCCGGCCGGTGGCCGGGCGGAGTCGCCCCCGCCTCATAGGTGAGGGCCGGAGCGAGCCGCTGGACGAGAAATCAGTTCGACCATGCCGCCGGGGAGTGCGATCCTGGATAGCGATATGACGAACCCTGCACACACCTCAGACATCCTCGACTTCAAGGCGTCCGCCCTCGCCGACGACGACGGGTGGCACGAGACCGACCCCGACTTCGTCTCCTACGACGGCGACCAGCTCGAGCGCGAGGAGCGCGCGGCGATGCGGCGCGTCGCCGGGCTCTCGACCGAGCTCGAGGACGTCACCGAGGTCGAATACCGCCAGCTGCGTCTCGAGCGGGTCGTGCTCGCCGGCGTGTGGTCGGAGGGCTCGGTCGAGGACGCGGAGAACTCCCTGCGCGAGCTCGCCGCCCTCGCGGAGACGGCCGGGTCGACCGTGCTCGCCGGCGTCGTCCAGCGGCGCCTGCGACCCGACCCCGCCACCTACCTCGGCTCCGGCAAGGCCGCCGAGCTGGCCGATATCGTCGCCGCCGAAGGCGCCGACACCGTCATCTGCGACGGTGAGCTCGCCCCGAGCCAGCGCCGCGCCCTTGAGGACATCGTCAAGGTCAAGGTCATCGACCGGACGGCGCTGATCCTCGACATCTTCGCCCAGCACGCCAAGTCGCGAGAGGGCAAGGCGCAGGTCGAGCTGGCCCAGCTGCAATACCTGTTGCCGCGCCTGCGCGGCTGGGGTGAGTCGATGAGCCGCCAGGCCGGTGGTCGGGTCGCCGGCGGTGAGGGCATCGGTTCCCGCGGCCCCGGTGAGACGAAGATCGAGCTCGACCGGCGCCGCATCAACACCAAGATCGCCAAGCTGCGCCGCGAGATCCGCGGCATGAAGAAGACCCGGGACACCAAGCGGGCCGGGCGCAAGGCCGGGCACGTGCCGTCGGTGGCGATCGCCGGCTACACGAACGCGGGGAAGTCCTCGCTGCTCAACCGGCTCACCGGAGCGGGCGTGCTCGTGGAGAACGCGCTCTTCGCGACGCTCGACCCGACGGTGCGGCGCGCGCAGACCCAGGACGGGCGGGCCTACACGCTCGCGGACACCGTCGGCTTCGTGCGCAGCCTGCCGCACCAGCTCGTCGAGGCGTTCCGCTCGACGCTGGAGGAGGTGGCCGACGCCGACCTGCTGCTGCACGTCGTCGACGGTTCACACCCCGACCCCGAGGGCCAGATCAGCGCCGTCCGAGCGGTGCTCGCCGACGTCGACGCCACCGACGTGCCCGAGATCGTCGTCGTCAACAAGGCCGACGCCGCCGACCCCGAGGTGCTCGACCGGCTGCGCCGGCACGAGAAGCACGTGCTCGTCGTCTCGGCCCGCACCGGCCAGGGCCTCGACGAGCTGCGCGACGCCATCGACGCCGCGCTGCCCAAGCCGGACATCGCCCTGACGCTGCTCGTGCCCTACGACCGTGGCGACGTCGTCAACCTCCTGCACACCCACGCCGAGGTGCTCCGCGAGGAGCACGTCGCGCAGGGCACCCGGCTCGAGGTCAAGGTCGGCGAGGACCAGGTCGCGGGGCTGCGTCAGTTCGAGGTGGGCGCCGTCACGGCGTGACGCACGTCAGCCGAGACGACTGATCTTGTGCACCAGCGGCCAGGCCGGAGCCCTCGACGTGCACGCGGCTCACGGCACTGGGCCCCGCGGCACGACCCAGCGACCGGAGAAGGGAATCACCTCCGCGGCGATGTCGACGTCGGCGTCGTCGTGGACCAGCGTGCGGTGCTGCTCGGCGGCCACGTCGGGCTGAGGAGGTCCCACGACGGTCGACGGCGCGCCGGCTCGTCGAGCGCCATTCGGCGCGCTGGCGGCTTCCTGGGACCCGCGCAGACGTCGCCTCGTCCACAGGCTTCGCCCGGGACGTCGCGGGCTTGTCGGCCCGAGCACCTAAGCTGGCTCGGTGCCTGCCGACCGACGCCGACCCGGCGCTCACGCCACCCTCGACGCGCTGCTCGAGCGTGCCGTCGAGGGCATCGGCGGCAGCCCGCGGGAGGGGCAGGTCGCGATGGCGCACGCCGTCGCCGACGCCGTCGAGGACGGGCACCACCTGCTCGTCCAGGCGGGCACCGGCACCGGCAAGTCGCTGGCCTACCTCGTGCCCGCGGTCGCGCACGCCCAGACCACCGGGCGGCCGGTCATCGTCGCGACCGCGACGCTCGCGCTGCAGGCACAGATCGTCGACCGCGACCTGCCGCGGCTCGCAGACTCCCTCGCCGACGCGCTGGGGCGGCGGCCCACCTACGCGCTCGTCAAGGGGCGGCGCAACTACGTCTGCCAGCACAAGCTCGCGGGCGGCTACCCGCCGGACGACGACGATGCGCTGCTGAGCTTCGGCGCGGCGCAGGCGGCCTCGTCGCGGCTCGGGGCCGAGGTCGCGCGGCTGCGCGAGTGGGCGGAGCAGACCGACAGCGGAGACCGCGACGAGCTCGTGCCCGGCGTCTCCGAGCGGGCCTGGCGGCAGGTGTCGGTGTCGGCCCACGAGTGCCTGGGTGGCAAGTGCCCGATGGTCGCCGAGTGCTTCGTCGAACGCGCCCGCGCCGGGGCCGCCGACGTCGACGTCGTCGTCACCAACCACTCCTTCATGGCCATCGACTCGTTCGAGGGCCGGCAGATGCTGCCCGAGCACGATCTGCTCATCGTCGACGAGGCCCACGAGCTCGTCGACCGCATCACCTCGACGATCACCGACGAGATCTCCGCCGGCACCGTCGCCGCGGCCGCGAAACGCAGCGCGCGACTGGCCGACTCCGCCGACCTGCAGGCGGCGGCCGACGGCCTCGACGCGGCGCTGGCCGACGTGCCCGAGGGCCGACTCGAGCAGCTGCCCGACCTCGTGGCGATGACGCTCGGCACGGTGCTCGAAGCCGCGCGCACGCTGCACGGCAACCTCAAGCCGAGCTCCTCCGGGGGCACCGACAGCGACGGCGGCGGGGTGCGGGCGCTCGCGCGGGCCGCGGTCGAGGAGACGTATGACGTGGCGGAGCGCCTGCTCGACCGCCGCGACCTCGATGTCGCGTGGGTGACGCGCGACCCGCGGCGCGGCACGACGACACTGCGGGTCGCGCCGATGAGCGTGGCCATGATGGTGCGCGACAAGGTGCTCGGTGACCGCACGGTCGTCCTGACGTCGGCGACGCTCGAGCTGGGCGGCAGTTTCGACGCCGTCGCGGGCACCCTCGGGCTGCGCGGCGACGGCGCCCCCGACTGGAGCGGCCTCGATGTCGGGAGCCCGTTCGACTACGGACGCCAGGCCATCGCCTACGTCGCGCGGCATCTGCCGCCGCCCGGCCGCGACGGCACCGCCCCCGAGGCCATGGACGAGATCGAGGCGCTCGTGCGCGCCGCCGGGGGGCGCACGCTCGGGCTGTTCTCCTCGATGCGCGCCGCGCAGGCCGCGACCGAGGAGATGCGCGCGCGGCTCGGCGCCGGGTGGACCGTGCTGTGCCAGGGTGACGACCAGACTGCGACGCTCGTGCGGGACTTCGCCCGCGAGCCCAGGACCTGCCTCTTCGGCACCCTCACGCTGTGGCAGGGCGTCGACGTGCCGGGCTCGGCGTGCCAGCTCGTCATCATCGACCGCATCCCCTTCCCCCGCCCCGACGACCCGCTGACCGCGGCCCGCTCCCGGGCCATCGCCAAGGCCGGCGGCAACGGCTTCATGGCCGTCTCGGCGACCCATGCGGCGCTGCGCCTCGCGCAGGGCGCGGGCCGGCTCGTGCGCCGCGGCGACGACCGCGGGGTCGTCGCCTTCCTCGACGCGCGCATGGTCACCGCCCGCTATGCCGGCTTCCTGCAGACCTCGCTGCCACCCTTCTGGCCGACAACCGACCGCCAGCTCGTGCTCGGGGCCCTGGCCAGGCTCGACGAGTCCGCCCCCGAGCCGCTGCCCGTCGCCACGCCGCGCCCGCGCGGCGCCACGCTGGCGCCGCCGACCGCCGCCACGACCGGTGAGCACCCCGAGGCGCCCGCCGACGCGGGCCGGCCCACCGACGTGCCGCCGGTCGCGGTGCCGACCGACGACTCCAGCCGCACCGCGGTGACCGGCGGTTATGCCTGGGACGAGGAGTCCGACGCCGAGTTGCGCCGCCTGTGCGACGGCGGTCGCGACGTCAGCGCCATCGCCGCGGACCTCGACGTGCCGCCCGACGCCGTCCGCACCCGCGGCCACCAGCTCGGGCTCGACCTGCAGGAGGCGATGCTGTGACCCGCGCCGGCACACAGGATGGTCCGAGGTCGGCGCCGCAGGGCGCGGCCGTGCCGCCGTTCGTGCTCATCACCGGGCCGGAGGAGGTGCTGGCCACCCGCGCGCTGAGCGCCACCCTCGACGCCCTGCGCGGCGCCGATCCCGACCTCGAGGTCATCCGGCTCGACGGCGCCGGCTACGAGTCCGGGGCGCTCGTGCAGCACGCGAGCCCGTCGCTCTTCGGTGGGGCCAAGGCCATCGTCGTCCGCGGCGCCGACGAGGCGAATGACGATCTCGTCGACGACGTGCTGCGTCTCGTCGCCGCACCCGCACCCGACATCACCCTGATCGTCGCCCACCGCGGCGGCAACCGGGGTCGCAAGATGCTCGACGCCCTCAAGAAGGCCGGCGCGCGGGTGCTCGACGCGCCCGCCATCAAGTCCGACCGCGACAAGGCCGACTTCGTCGCCGGCGAGTTCCGGGTCGCGAAGCGGCGCATCACGCCCGGCGCGGTGCGGGCCCTCGTCGAGGCCGTCGGCCGGGACGTCACCGAGCTCGCTTCCGCCTGCGCCCAACTCGTCGCCGACACCGACGGGCCGGTCGACGAGGCGGTCGTCGAGCGCTATCACGGGGGCCGGGTGGAGGCCACGGGCTTCCGGGTCGCCGACGCCGCGCTCGCCGGCAACACCGCCGAGGCGCTGCGGCTGCTGCGCCACGCCGTCGCCGCGGGCGTCGACCCGGTGCCGATCGTCGCCGTCATCGCCTCCCAGCTGCGTCAGCTCGTCAAGGTCTCCGGCGCCGGCCGCGGGCCGTCGGCGCAGGTCGCCAGGGCCGTCGGCATGGCCCCGTGGCAGGTCGACAAGGCCCGGCGGGCGCTCCACGGCTGGGACGACGACGGCCTCGGCCGCGCGATCCAGGCCGTCGCCGCCGCCGACTTCGACGTCAAGGGCGGGGGGCGCGACCCCATCTACGCGGTGGAGAAGGCGATCCTGGTCATGTCGCGCGCGCGCTCCGGTCGCTGAGCCGCAGCAGGCGGCGGGCCCGGCGCCGGGCGCTCAGGCCGTGCTCCTGCGTCCACTGCCGCGCGGACAGGCTGGTCAAGGCATAGATCGTCAGCACGTCGAGAGTCAGCGACACCATCGTCAGGGCCGGGGGACGGTCGTGCCCCAGCCACTGCGCGAGGCTCGTCAGCTGGCCGAACGAGAGCAGCGCGAGCATGCACAGGCGGGCCCACCTGCTGCCCAGGAACGTCAGCCACGCCAGCACGGCGAGCACGAGGTAGGTGACGACGACCACGGCGAACGTGGCCAGCACGATCGTCGTGCCGAACTCGGGATCGACGCCCGCGGCCGCGTCGGACGCCACGTCCCGCAGCGCCGGGTCGAGTTCGGTCGAGATGACCCACAACGAGACGAGGAGCGAGGCCAGCGCGAGCAGCGCGGCCGCGACGACGCTGAACGGGCGCCGGCCCACGCGATGCATGACGTCGTCCTCGTCCTCGCCCGACCGGTCGGGCACGTGCTCGGGTCGCACGCGGCCCACGTCGAGCACCGGCAGGTCGCCGTCGGTGACGACGGCGTCCCCGCCGCCGTTGCGGCTGTGATAGCCCGTGGAGAAATCCGCGATGACCTGTTCGCGCACCTCGGGGCAGGCATAACGGATCGAGTCGACGATGTAGTCGCGCTCGACGTCGATGTCGCGGTCGATGCGGTGGGTCACCTGGAACGTGAAGAAGGACAACCCCACCGCCCGGTCATAGCTGCCGGCGGCGAGCCAGTCGACCCGATGTCCTCCCGGCAGCAGCCACCCCGCCGGGCACGGCCAGAACCTCACGTGGTGGCGCTGTGCGGGGTTGCCCTGCACCTCCTGCTGATAGGCGAACGCCTGCATCGCCCCGAAGAGGAACAGCGGGCTGACCGGAGCCCGGTCGTAGCTGCGTCGGGCCAGCGACGCGATGACGATCCGCGCGCTGGAGGTGAGGTTGACGGGCTCGGCCTCGATCCAGCCCGCGCGCCGCATGACGTCGTGGAGCTGCTCGGCGTCGCCGGTGAACGCGAGATTGACCGGGTCGCCGAGCAGTCCGTCGCTCGTGCGGGTGCGCCCGATGAAGTAGTCCGGCACATAGATGGCCGTGAGCACCCGATGCAGCCGCGGCAGCGCGAGGTAGGAGAGCACCACCCAGAACCCCAGGAGGTAGGCCGACGTGGCCCAGCTGTCGATCTGGCGGACGACGACGAACGCGAAGAGGAAGGCGAAGACCGTCGCGGCGCCGAAGAAGAGGTTTTCCACCAGGTCCAGGAGCGTCGCCGGGCGCAGGCGGCGACCGCTGATCTTGCCCGGTGGATGGTCGTAGACCGGTGGCCTCGTCGGTGGCATCCCCGCTCCCTTCGCCGCGCGCCCGCCGAGATGCTAGTCGGCAGCGACGACCGCGGCCGCCAGCGGCGCGACGCGCGGCTTTGGGCGCGTCGGGCGGCGCTGGTAAGCTCGATCCTTGCGTGTGCGCCCAGGTCGTGCGCTCATCACGCGTCCCACAGTTCGCCTTTGACCGGGTCGAGCCATGACCTCGTCGCCTCGCGCGACGCGATCCGGCACCGAGGGCGGGCCTGTCACCCGACAGCCGATCGACCAGAAAAGAGACATCGTGGCAAACATCAAGTCGCAGCTGAAGCGCATCCAGACCAACGCCAAGCGCACCGAGCGCAACAAGGCCTACAAGTCCGAGCTGCGCACGTGGGTGCGCAAGTTCCGCGAGGCCGCCGCCTCCGGCGACAAGGCCGCGGCGACCGCGGCCTTGCAGCAGGCCTCCAAGAAGCTCGACAAGGCCGTGAGCAAGGGCGTCATCCACAAGAACCAGGCCGCCAACAAGAAGTCGGCCATGGCCAAAGCGCACAACGCGCTCTGAGCGCCGCCCCGGCATGAGCATCGACGCGGACCCGCCCACCGGACGGGTCCGCGTCGGCGTCGTGGCCCTGCGGTAGCCTGCCCCCATGGCTTATCGGCGGCTTCTTGGCTAGCCGCGTCGGCTCACCCGGTCGACTCGGACGGGACGTGCGCACACCGGTGTCGCGCAGCCCGGGCCCCCGAGCGACCTCGACCGACGTGGCGGACCCCTCCTGAGTGAGGGGTCTTTGCATGTCCCGCCGTCCCCTGCCGGCCACCTCGACCGGCGCGCCAGGCCCGAGGAGAAGGAACACATGACTGACAGCACGGCCGCCCACCCTCACCGCTACACGGCGGAGCTGGCCGACAGCATCGAGCGCACGTGGCAGGACCGCTGGGAGGAAGCCGGCACCTACCGCGCCCCGAACCCCGCGGGTCCGTGGGCGCAGCCCGAGCTCGTCGCCGGCCGCGAGAAGCTGCTCGTGCTCGACATGTTCCCCTACCCCTCCGGCGCCGGCCTGCACGTCGGCCACCCGCTGGGGTATATCGCGACCGATGTCTTCGCGCGCTATCACCGGATGACCGGCAAGAACGTGCTGCACTGCCTCGGCTACGACGCCTTCGGGCTGCCCGCCGAGCAGTACGCGGTCCAGACCGGGCAGCATCCGCGCACGACGACCGAGGAGAACATGGCCGTCATGAAGCGCCAGCTGCGGCGCCTCGGACTCGGCCACGACGACCGCCGCGCGATCGCGACGATCGACGAGGACTACTACCGCTGGACCCAGTGGATCTTCGTCCAGATCTTCAACTCCTGGTATGACACGCAGGCCGTCCGCGCCGACGGCGGCCTCGGCAAGGCCCGCCCCATCGCCGAACTCGAGGCCGAGCTCGCCTCGGGGCAGCGGCCGCTCGTCGGCGCGCACGCCGGTCGCGCGTGGGCCGAGCTCGACCCCCAGGAGCGGCACGCCTACCTCGACGACTTCCGACTCGCCTACACGAGCGAGGCGCCGGTCAACTGGTGCCCCGGCCTGGGCACCGTCCTGTCGAACGAGGAGGTCACGGCCGACGGCCGCTCCGAGCGCGGCAACTACCCGGTCTTCCGCCGCGCCCTGCGCCAGTGGATGATGCGGATCACCGCCTACGCCGACCGGCTCGCCGACGACCTCGACCGCGTCGACTGGCCCGAGAAGGTCAAGCTCATGCAGCGCAACTGGATCGGCCGCTCCGTCGGGGCACAGGTCGACTTCGCGCTGGCCGACCGGCCCGACTGCGACGAGCAGATCCGGGTCTTCACGACCCGCCCCGACACGCTCTTCGGGGCCACGTTCATGGTGCTCGCACCCGAGCACCCGCTCGTCTCGGTGCTCACGGCCGACGCGTGGCCGGAGGGGACGCACGGTCGCTGGACCGGCGGGGCGAGCTCCCCGCGTGAGGCCGTCGCCGCCTACGTGCTCGCGGCGTCCCGCAAGTCCGACGTCGAGCGCCAGATGGAGGACGACAAGTCCAAGACCGGCGTCTTCACCGGCGGGTATGCGATCAACCCCGTCGACGGCCGCCGAATCCCCGTCTTCGTCGCCGACTACGTGCTCATGGGCTACGGCACCGGCGCGATCATGGCGGTGCCCGCCCACGACCAGCGCGACTACGACTTCGCGCGTGCCTACGAGCTGCCGATCATCGACGTCGTCGCCCCCGAGGGCAGCGACGGCGACCCGCAGGCCTCGGCCCGGGCGGGCGTGGCCTTCACCGGCGCCGGCGTCGCGGTGAACTCCGCCAACGCCGAGGTGAGCCTCGACGGGCTGTCCGTCGCGGCGGCCAAGGAGCGGATCGTCGACTGGCTCGCGAGCAAGGGCCTCGGCGAGGGCACGGTCAACTACCGCCTGCGCGACTGGCTCTTCAGCCGGCAGCGCTATTGGGGCGAGCCGTTCCCCGTCGTCTTCGACGAGTTCGGGCAGGCGCACACGGTGCCCGAGGACCAGCTCCCCGTCCTCCTGCCCGAGGTGCCCGACTACTCCCCGAAGACCTTCGAGCCCGACGACGCGGACTCCTCGCCGGAGCCGCCGCTGAGCCGCGCGCCCGAGTGGGTCGAGGTCGAGCTCGACCTCGGCGACGGCCCGAAGACGTATCGGCGCGAGACGAACACGATGCCGAACTGGGCCGGGTCGTGCTGGTACTACATCCGCTACACCGACCCCGCGAACAGCGACGCGATCGCCGACCCGCAGGTCGAGAGGTACTGGATGGGGCCGCAGGCGCAGCCGGTCGCCGGTGCGCCGGCGGGGACCCGCGACCCGGGTGGCGTCGACCTCTACGTCGGCGGCGTCGAGCACGCGGTGCTGCACCTGCTCTACGCCCGCTTCTGGCAGAAGATCCTCTTCGACCTCGGCCACGTGAGCGCCGAGGAGCCCTTCCGCACGTACTTCTCGCAGGGCTACATCCAGGCCCCGGCCTACCGCGACGACCGGGGCCAGCCGGTGCCCGCCGCCGAGGTCGAGGAGACCGTGGTCGACGGTCATCCCGCCTTCACGTGGCAGGGACGACCGGTGACGCGCGAGTTCGGCAAGATCGGCAAGTCGCTCAAGAACATCGTCTCGCCTGATGAGATGTACGAGGCCTACGGGGCGGACACGTTCCGGGTCTACGAGATGAGCATGGGGCCGCTCGAGCTGAGCAAGCCGTGGGAGACCCGGGCCGTCGTGGGCTCGCAGCGGTTCCTGCAGCGGCTGTGGCGCAACGTCGTCGACGAGGAGACCGGGGCGGTCACCGTGGCCGACGCCCTCGCCGACGAGGACACCCGCCGGCTCGTGCACCGCACCGCCGCCGCGGTGGCCGCCGACTACGACAATCTGCGCTTCAATGTCGCGATCGCCAAGCTCATCGAGCTCAACAATGCGCTGACCAAGCTCGACGCCGTGCCGCGGGAGGCCGTCGAGGCGCTCGTCCTCATGGTGGCTCCCGTCGCTCCGCACCTCGCCGAGGAGCTGTGGCGTCGGCTCGGGCACGCCGACTCGGTCGTCTACCAGCCGTTCCCGCAGGCCGACCCCGCCTACCTCGTCGAAGACACAGTGACGTGTGTGGTGCAGGTGCTCGGCAAGGTGCGGGCGCGGCTGGAGGTGCCCGCCGATATCGACGAGGACACGCTGCGCGCCCAGGCGCTGGCCGAGCCCCGGATCGCGGCGCTCATCGACGGCAAGACCGTGCGCAAGGTCGTCGTGCGCGCGCCGAACCTCGTCAACATCGTCGCGAACTGACCCCTGCGTGTCGCCTTCAGCAGACTGGGTCGCGCCCGCCGGGGCGGACGGCGCCGACGATCGCGACCCGCGGATCGCCGTCGTCACCGACTCGACGTCGGCGCTGCGGCCCGACGAGGCCGCGGCGCTCGGCGTCACGATCGTGCCCTTGCACGTCATCGTCGACGACGTCGAGCACACCGAGGGCGTCGATATCGCCCCCGAGCAGGTCATGGAGGCGCTGCGGCGCGGCCGCCGGGTCAGCACGTCGCGGCCCTCGCCGGCGGCGATGCTCGAGTGCTACGAGGGGCTCGCCGCCCAGGGCGCGCAGTCCATCGTGTCGGCGCACCTGTCGGCGCAGCTGTCCGGCACGTGCGACGCCGCGCGGCTCGCGGCCCGGGAGGCGCCGGTGCCGGTGCACGTCGTCGACTCCGGCAGCACCGGGCTGGCCCTGGGGTATGCCGTGGCGGCCGCCGTGCGGGGCGCGGCTCCTGCGCAGGGAGACGATGTCGATGCGGTGGCCCGCGGGGTCGCCGAGGAGATCGGTCGCCGGTGCGGGGCGTCGACGGTCTTCTGCTACGTGCACACGCTGGAGCATCTGCGGCGCGGGGGCCGGATCGGGGCGGCCGCGTCGTTCCTCGGCGGGGCGCTGGCGATCAAGCCGATCATCGCCCTGCGCGACGGGCACGTCGAGCCCGTCGAGAAGCTGCGCACGTCGGGGCGCGCGCTGTCGCGGCTCACGGAGCTCTCGGTGCAGGCCGCCGAGCAGGCGGGTCGCCCGCTGCGGCTCGCCGTGCAGCACGCCGACGCGCTCGAGCGGGCGCAGCGGCTCGCCGCCGAGCTGACCGAGCGCCTCGACCCCGTCGGGGTCGAGGTGCGCGAGCTGCCCGCCGTGCTGGGAGTGCATCTCGGGCCCGGCACCGTCGCCGCGGTCGTCGCGCCCGCCTGACGCACGGGTCCGCGCCCGAGCGACCACGCTCCGACCACGCCCCGACCACGGTCGTGGCGGGCGGGCATCCACAGGGCGTCCCGCGCGCGGGGACCGTCCACAGGCAGATCCGCGGAGCCCGACGGGTGGGGCAGCGGTGCTCCTAGCGTGCGGGGATGGCACGAGAGCGCGACCAGGACTACCACCTCGCCGACGAGCGGCTCGCCGCCCTGCTCGGCGGGCGGGCACGAGCTCGCCCGCCGGTGGCGGCCCGAGCGGGTGGGGGAGCGCCGGTGCCCGGTGGCGCGGGGCGCGATGGTGCGCGCGCCGAGTTCGGGGGCCGCGGTGGCCAGGTCGCGGGGCTCGAGGATCTCGGCGAGGAAGGGGTCTTCGCCGGCTTCGGGGAGCGGGAGGACGTCGGCCCCGGCGGGGAGGAGGACGACGCGCGCGGCTTCGGTGCGGGCACGGATGTCGACGGTGACGATCCGGCGCAGGGCCCGGGGTTCGGCCGGCGCAGGGGGTTCGACGTCGCTGAGGAGCCGGACTGGTCGGGGCGGGGTCGGTCGTCCGCTGGTGACCGACGGCGGGGGAGCGGTGCGGGGGTTCGGACGGCGCCCCAGGGGGTGGCGGGCCGGGGTGGGCCGCGGCCGATCTCGCTACCGGAGTCGTTGCGGCGCGCCCGGGTCGGGGTCAGCACGCAGGCGCTCCTCGGGGTGCTCGCGGTCGTGCTCGTCGCGGCCGCCGTCGTCGGGGTGCGGGTCTGGTTCGCGCGCTCGGCCGCCCAGCCGCAGCCGGTCGAGGCGGTCGCCGCGGTGCCGTCACCGGCGAGCACGGGCCGGGCGGGCGGCGGGC
>JBDIAP010000080.1:0-17711 GCA_039812485.1 Kineosphaera sp. | reverse complement strand
GGCGCCCCGCGTCCTGGCGCTCCGCGCGTCGGCGGGGTGCGCCCGAACCCGGGCATGATGCCCAACCAGACATCGGTGCCGCGGCCCGGTGAGCGGCCGGCCCGTCCGGGTGGTGGTCGTCCCGGTGGCGGCGGCGGCGGTGGATACCGCGGTGGCGGCGCCGGTGGCGGTTTCCGTCCCGGTGGCGGCGGCGGCCGCCCGGGTGGTCCCGGTGGCCGCGGCAACGCTCAGGGCGCGTTCGGTCGCGGTGGCGGCCGGCCGGTGCGCGGACGCAAGTCCAAGCGGGCGAAGCGCCAGGAGTTCGAGCAGATGCAGGCGCCGTCGGTCGGTGGCGTCTCGGTGCCTCGCGGCGACGGCTCGACCGTCGTGCGCGTGCGCCGCGGCTCGTCGCTGACGGATTTCGCCGACAAGATCAACGCCAACCCGGCGAGCCTGGTCACGGTGCTCTTCCACCTCGGTGAGATGGCCACCGCGACGCAGTCCCTCGACGAGGACACGTTCAAGATCCTCGGTGAGGAGCTGGGCTACGACATCCAGGTCGTCTCGCCCGAGGACGAGGAGCGCGAGCTCTTCGGCTCGTTCAACATCGACCTCGACTACGGGGTCGACGTCGAGGACGACGAGGATCTCGAGCCGCGTCCGCCGGTCGTCACCGTCATGGGTCACGTCGATCACGGCAAGACGCGTCTGCTCGACGCGATCCGCAACGCCAACGTCATCGCCGGTGAGGCCGGCGGCATCACCCAGCACATCGGCGCCTACCAGGTGACGAAGGAGCACGAGGGCGAGAAGCGGGCGATCACCTTCATCGACACCCCGGGTCACGAGGCCTTCACGGCCATGCGGGCCCGCGGTGCGAAGGTCACCGACATCGCGATCCTCGTCGTCGCCGCCGACGACGGCGTCATGCCGCAGACCATCGAGGCGCTCAACCACGCCCAGGCAGCGGACGTGCCGATCGTCGTCGCCGTCAACAAGATCGACGTCGACGGGGCCAACCCGTCCAAGGTGCGCCAGCAGCTCACCGAGTACAACCTCGTGGCCGAGGAGTACGGCGGCGACACGATGTTCGTCGACGTCTCCGCCAAGCAGGGGCTGCACATCGACGACCTCCTGGAGGCCGTGCTGCTCACCGCCGACGCGTCGCTGGACCTGCGGGCCAACCCCGACAAGGACGCCATCGGTGTCGCGATCGAGGCCAACCTCGACCGCGGCCGCGGTGCGACCGCGACGGTGCTCGTGCAGGCCGGCACGCTGGCCGTCGGCGACTCGATCGTCACCGGCTCCGCCTACGGGCGTGTGCGGGCGATGCTCGACGAGCACGGCAACAACCTCGACGTGGCGCTGCCCTCGCGGCCGGTGCAGGTGCTCGGTCTGAGCTCGGTGCCCCGCGCGGGTGACACGTTCGTCGTGGCGCCGGACGACCGCACGGCCCGCCAGATCGCCGAGAAGCGCGAGGCGGCGGACCGGCAGGCGAGCCTGGCCAAGGCGCGCAAGCGGATCAGCCTGGAGGACCTCAACGAGGCGCTCGCGGCCGGCAAGGTCGAGACGCTCAACCTCATCCTCAAGGGCGACGTGTCCGGTTCGGTCGAGGCCCTGGAAGATGCGCTGCTGCAGATCGACGTCGGCGACCAGGTCGACCTGCGCATCATCGACCGCGGCGTCGGCGCGATCACGATGAACAACATCAACCTCGCGATGGCCTCCAACGCCGTCATCATCGGCTTCAACGTGCGGGCCGAGGGCCAGAACGCGGAGTATGCCGAGCGCGAGGGCGTCGAGATCCGCTACTACTCGGTGATCTACCAGGCCATCGAGGAGATCGAGGCGGCCCTCAAGGGCATGCTCAAGCCGGAGTTCGAGGAGCACGAGCTGGGCACGGCGGAGATCCGCGAGATCTTCCGGTCGAGCAAGTTCGGCAACATCGCCGGTTCGATCGTGCGCAGCGGCGAGATCCGCCGCGGCGCCAGGGCGCGGATCACCCGCGAGGGTGTCGTCGTCGCCGAGAACGTCGAGGTCGCAGGCCTGCGGCGGTTCAAGGACGACGTCACCGAGGTGCGCGAAGGCTACGAGTGCGGCATCAACCTCGGATCCTTCAACGACCTGCAGCTGGGTGACCTCA
The DNA here is from genome assembly GCA_039812485.1 of Kineosphaera sp. Classification (GTDB taxonomy): domain Bacteria; phylum Actinomycetota; class Actinomycetes; order Actinomycetales; family Dermatophilaceae; genus Kineosphaera. Next base: position 15,589 of record JBDIAP010000080.1, on the reverse strand, counting down.
TCGCGACGTACGAGATGCGCGAGAAGCCCCGCGCGTAGGGCGATGCGGGCACCGTCAGCGACGGCCCGCACCAGAGCGCGGTCCGCGGGGCCAAGGGCGTGCGCGCCTTTGGCCCCGCGGCCTGTGCGGGGCGCTCGCCGCGCCCTCGTGAACCACCCGCCTGGACAAGAAAGGCAGACCCATGGCCGACCCGGCACGGGCACGCAAGGTCGCGGACCGCATCAAGGTCATCGCGGCGGAAACCATCGAGCATCGCCTCAAGGACGAACGGCTCGGCTTCGTGACGATCACCGACGTGCGCGTCACCGGCGACCTGCAGCAGGCGTCGATCTTCTACACGGTCTTCGGCTCGCCGGAGGAGCGGGAGCAGACCGCGCAGGCGCTCGCCGACAACAAGGGCCGGATCCGGTCGGCGATCGGCAAGGGGCTGGGCATCCGGCTCACGCCGTCGATCGAGTTCATCCCCGACGCGATCCCCGAGGGTGCCGCGCACCTGGAGGACCTGCTCGCCCAGACCCGGCAGCGCGACGCCGAGCTGGCGCGCGCCGCCGCCGGCGCGCAGTATGCCGGGGAGTCCGACCCCTACCGCCGCGACGACGAGCCTGAAGCGGGGGAGGCCGTCGGCGACTCCGAGGCGGCCTCCGACGCGCCCCGCGCGTAGGAGTGTCGTGGCCCGCGCGATCGACCCCACTGTCGGCGACGGCCTGCTCGTCGTCGACAAGCCCGCCGGGTGGACGAGCCACCAGGTCGTGGGCGCCTGCCGGCGTCTGGCGGGCACCCGCAAGGTCGGTCACGCGGGCACGCTCGACCCGATGGCCACGGGCGTGCTCGTCGTCGGGGTCAACAAGGCGACGCGGCTGCTCACCTACCTCGTGGGGTGCGACAAGGCCTATGCCGCGACGATCCGGCTCGGGCAGTCCACGCTGACCGACGACGCCGACGGGGAGCTCACGGCGCAGGCGCCGCGAGGAGCGGTCGAGGCGCTGCTGGCGGCTGGGACGGATCGGATCGAGACCGCCGTGGCGCGGCTCACCGGTGACATCGTGCAGGTGCCCAGCGCGGTGAGCGCCATCAAGATCGACGGCAAACGCTCGTACGCGCGGGTGCGGGCCGGCGAGGACGTCGCGCTGGCCGGACGGCCGGTGACGGTGTCGCGCTTCGACGTGCTGTGCGTACGGCCCGACGCCGACGGCACGGTCGTCGATCTCGACGTCGAGGTGGAGGTCAGCTCGGGCACCTACGTGCGCGCGCTGGCGCGCGACCTCGGCGCCGCGCTCGGCGTCGGCGGCCACCTCACGGCGCTACGTCGCACGCGGGTCGGCGGTATCGGCCTCGCCGAGGCCCACACGATGGACGAGCTCGAGGCCGCGCGGGCCGCGGGAGCGCCGCGCCCGGTCGAGGCCGCCGAGATCGCGGCCGCGACGCCCGGCACGAGTGGTCTACCCCTGGTCGGGCTCGCGGACGCGGCGCGCGCGGCCCTGCCCGCGCGGGAGCTGAGCGCCGACGAGGCGCACCGCGTCGGTCACGGCGTGCGAATCGCCTCCGCAGCGCCGGGGCGGGCGGGCCCGATCGCGGCCTTCGGGCCCGACGGGGTGCTCGTCGCGATCCTCGACGAGTCGGCCGAGCGGGTCATGCCCGAGGTGGTCTTCACCACGGGTGATTGACCCGCGCGTGCCCGGCGCCGCGACAGCGCAGGTCCCCACGTGTCCGATCCGGTGGCCTCTCCGCTGGGGCTGCTGACCGGTCACGCGAGACGTAGCGCCTTTTCGACGCAGTCGGAGCGACGCCTGCCGACCCTGCAGTGCGCTGACCTGCGGTGATGAAACTGCCGTCTCGCGCGAGTACGTCGACAACGCGCTACGTCCGGGCACGCTGGTCGTCACAGCAGGCTGCGCTCGTAGGCGACCCGCACCGCGGCGGCGGCCGAGGAGCGCGTCGATGGCCCCAGGCCGGGCCGGCGTGCGTCGCGCAAAGCGTGGGAGGGCTGCAGCCGGCGCCGACGGCCTATGCCAAGCTCTGCTGTGACGTGCGCCACGGGACCGGACGCGTCGCCAGGACGCCGGGACCGGCACAGGTGAATCAGGGAGTCGACGATGGGTGTTGGTGGACGTCTCAGGCGCGGCAACGACACGGGTGAGGGCCTTCGATCGGCCTCGGTGGGCCCGCGGATGCACCGGGAGCGCTCGCATGGGCGCAGGGCAGCGATCTGTCTGCCGGCGGCGGTCGGCGTGCCGCTCGTGTTGGCGGCGTGCACGAGCATCCCGGCGATCGGCGGCAACCAGCCCGCCCAGGGGAATTGCACGCCGGTGGTCGTGGCCGCCAGCTCGGAGAAGGTCAACATGATCGAAGAGCTCGGCGCGCTCTTCAAGAGCTCACCCGAGGCGAGCGACCTGCCGGCATGCGTGTCGGTGAAGGCGATCAACGTGCCGTCGGGCACGGCCGCGACGGTCCTGTCGGGCCGCCCGAGCCAATGGCCCCTGCGGGACGCCGCCACGTGGCCGACGGTCTGGTCACCGGCCTCGACGATCTGGACCGACCGGGTCGTGGCGGCCGGCGCGGGGGAGTACGTGCCGGGCGCGACCTCGTTCGCGCGCACGCCGGTGGTGCTCGGCATGCCCGAGACGATGGCCACGGCGCTCGGCTACCCGGGCAAGGCCATCTCCCTCGTGCAGGTGGAGAAGCTCATCCGCGCCAAGGACGGCTGGGGCTCGGTGGGCAAGCCGCTGTGGGGTCCCTTCAAAGTCGCCAAGACCAACCCCAACACCTCGACGACCGGCCTGGCCATGATCCTCATGCAGACCTACGCGGCGAGCGGCAAGAGCGCGGGCCTGACGACCGCCGACGTCGCGTCCAGCGCGGACTTCTCGCGGTCGTTCGAGCTCGGGGCCATCCACTACGGCGACACGACCGGCAACGTCCTGTCGACCCTCTACGGCTCGTCCTCCGGCGGAGGGTCCACCTACGTGTCGGCGCTCGCCCTCGAGGAGACGTCGCTCTTCAACTACAACCAGGGCAATCCCGACAGCCACGTCGTGCAGCCCGGGGAGAAGCTGACGCCGCCAGCGGAGAAGCTCGTCGCCGTCTATCCGGCCGAGGGCTCGCTGTGGTCGGACAACCCAGCGGTGGTGCTCCGCGCGCCGTGGGTCAGCAGCGATCAGGTGACGGCCGGGCAGGCCTTCCTCACCTTCCTCGCCACGCCCGCCGCCCAGGCGGTGCTGCCCAAGTACGGCTTCCGCCCGCTGGACCAGAAGGCCGACGTCAGCGCCCACCTCAACGGCGCGGTCGGCATCGACCCGACAAAACCCCAGGTGACACTGCCCAAACCCGACGCCCACGTCGTCTCCGCCGCCATCGACACGTGGACGCGGATCCGCAAGCCGTCGGCCGTGCTCGAGATCATCGACATCTCAGGGTCGATGCTCGACCCGGGCGGCGACGGCCAGACCAAGCTCGAGGGCGCTATCCGCGGCGCCACCGACACCCTGGCCCACTTCCGCAGCAGCGACGAGATCGGGGTGTGGGCGTTCACGACCGGGGTGTCGAGCCCGCTGGGGCCGAACCTCGTGCCCGTGCGCGCCTTCGCGCCGCTCGGGGGCGACCGCGAGGCGCTCAAGGGCGACATCGAGGCGCTGCGGCACGCGCACAAGGCGGGGACCCCGCTCTATGACGCGGTGAGCCGCTCCTACGACACGATGCTCAAGCAGGCGGAGCAGGGCAGGATCAACGCCATCATCGTGCTGTCCGACGGCGCCGACACCGACTCGCGGACGACGCTGAAGGCGCTCGTCGCCAAGATCAGTGCGACCGCGAAGGAGGGCGGCGTGGCCGCGCCCGTGCGGGTGTTCACGATCGCCTACGGGGCGGACGCCAACAAGGATGTGCTGCAGCGCATCTCGTCGGCTTCGGGCGGCCAGCTCTTCGATTCGAGCGACCCGGCGAAGATCCAGGAGGTCTTCGCCGCGGTCGTCAACAACTTCTAGCGTGGGGTGGGCATGAGCGACGGCACCGACTTCGTGGCCCTTGCCGTGCGGGGTCTGGCGCACGATTCCGTCGTCGTCGACGACACCGCGAGCCTGTCCCACCTGCCACAGGTGCAGGCGCTCTATGACTCCCAGCACGTGGCGGTCGTCGTGGTGCCCGAGGTCGCCACGACCACCGTGGGTGCTCAGGGGCTCGCCCAGCAGGTGCTCGCCGCGACCCACGGCGACTTCGCCGCCGTGGTCGTCGTGGTCGACAAGCAGCGCGACTCCTTCGGCGTCGCCGGCACCGGGGCGGAGCAGATCGCGACGACGCTCAACGCCGCGAACACCGGCGATGCCGGCGCTGTGCTCACGGGCCGCGCGACCGACGTCATCGCGGCATCCCAGACGGGTAGCACGACGACGAGCACGCAGATCCCGCGCGCCGACGGCGGGGGTCAGGGCGGGGTCGTCACGGGGGGAGTCCTCGGGGCTGCCGTTCTCATCGCGCTCCTCGTCGCCGGGCGGCGCCGGCGGAAGGCCCCGGCACCGCGATCACATCCGGGGCCGGTGCCACAACCCGACCCGACGACGGCGCCACCCGCGCGGCCTCGGCGTCGCGTGCCGGGGGACTTCCGTGTCACCTTCGACGAGACGCGGACCGCATCGAGTAGCCAGATCGGCAGCGACGTCGAGGCGTGGTTCGCCGCTGCCCGGGCCCGAGGCGGCGTGGGGACGTTCGGGCTGGCGGCGATCGTCGGTGACTCCCGCGACATCCTGGCGCGCTGGGATGAGATCGCAGGCACGCCCGCCGCCGACGAAGTGCGCCGGCTGCTGCTCGACCACGTGCCGGCGACGCTGCGCACCTACTACGAGATCCCCGTGGAGGTGCGGGACGCCGCGACGGGGACGCGGCGTTCGCCGACGCAGACCGTGCAGGAGCAGATGACGCTCATTGCGGGTGCGCTCGAAGAGATCCGCACAGCGGTCTACGCCGGTCGCAGCCGCGACCTCGAGGTGCAGGCCGTCTTCCTGCGCAGCAAGTATCAACGCAACGACTCTCAGCTGCACCTGCCGTGAGCTGCACGCGCCCGCAGCGGGGGAGGCATTCGGACCCGACGGCGTGCTCGTCGCGATCCTCGACGAGTCGGCCGAGCGGGTCATGCCCGAGGTGGTCTTCGGCGCCGGCGGCTGACGTGACCGATGCAGCACCGTGCGCCCTCACAGGAGGCCGCGCTCGTAGGCGACTCGCACCGCGGCGGCGCGATCGGAGACGCCGAGCTTGGCGTAGGCGTGCAGGAGGTGCGTCTTGACGGTGGCCTCGCTCACGAGGAGGCGCTCGGCGGCCGTGCGGTTCGTGCCGCCGGCGGCGATGACCCGTAGCACCTCGATCTCGCGGGGCGTGAGGTCGACCTCGGCGCGGCGGCCGAGCAGCGCGTCGAGGGCCCGCGGGGCCAACGCGGCGACCGCCGGGCGGCCCGCGCACAGGTCGATGACGGCCCGCACGAGGTCGGCGCGCCGGGCGTCCTTGAGCAGGTAGCCGTCGGCGCCCGCCGACAGCGCCGCGCGGATGTCGCGGTCCGTGTCGTACGTCGTGAGCACGAGCACGCGCGGGTGCCTCGGATCCAGCGCCCGCAGGGCGCGGATCGCGGTGATCCCGTCCCCGCCCGGCATCCGCAGATCCATGAGGACGACGTCCGGTGCGGTGCCGGCGCCGGTCAGGGACGCGATGACGGCGAGGGCCTCGGGGCCGCTCGCAGCCTCACCGACGACGGCGATCTCCTCCTGGGTCTCGAACATGCCGCGTAGCCCGTCGCGGACCACCGGGTGGTCGTCGACGATGACGACGCGCACAGCGCGGGCACCGCCACTCGTCTCGGCTCCGGCGCTCGTCTCGGCACTGCTCATGTCGGCACTGCTCATGTCGGCACTGCTCATGTCGGCACTGCTCGCGTCGGCTCCGCTCATGTCGGCACCGCGGCGCTCACGACGCACCCGCCGCCGGGGCTGCTCTCGACGTCGAGGGTGCCGCCGACAGCGCCGAGTCGTTCGCGCATCCCGGCGATGCCGCGCCCGTAGCGGATCGCCTCCGGATCGAAGCCCCGACCGTCGTCGCGGATGTCGAGGCGCACCTGGTCCTCGACGTAGGTGAGCGTCACCGTCGCGCGGGTGGCGCCGCTGTGGCGCGCCGCGTTGGCCAGCGCCTCCTGCGCGATCCGCAGCAGGTCGGCGTCATGGCGGCCGCCAGGGGCCGTCGTCGACGTCTCGGCGCCGCCATGGCCGGGTCTGTCGGGGCTGTCGGGGCTGTCGGGGCTGCAGGTCGTGCCGGGGATGCCGACGGTGGGCAGCGCACCGTCGACGACGAGCTGCGCGTCGATCCCGGATTCCTCGGCCCACGTGCGCACGAGCCGGCGCAGCCCGGTCGGCAGGTCGGCGTCGTCGAGGTGCGGGGAGGCCAGTGCCGCGACCGCGCGGCGCGCCTCGGCGAGACTCTGGCGGGCCGCCTGGCCGGCCCGCTCGATCCGTCTCCGCGAGCTCTCGGCGCACCCGGACCCCACGTCCTGCGCCCGCAACGCCTCGAGCTGGGTGATCACGCCCACGAGTCCTTGGGCGACCGTGTCGTGGATCTCGCGCGAGAGCCGGGCGCGCTCCTCCAGGATGCCGGCATCCCGGGCCCGGGCCAGGAGCTGTGCCTGGAGAGCGGCGTTCTCGCGCTGGGCCTCCTCGAGCCGCGCGACGGTCTCCTCGCGGCGGGCCACCGCCTCTTCTCGGCGCTTCTCGACCGTGATCAACGTGCCGGACAGGGCGACGTTGACGGCGAGGATGAGCGCGAAGAGCGGCGGCGAGGCCCACAGCCCGTAGATGCCGCCGGACTGCGACAGCGCCGTCGCCGCGGCCACCGCGACGATCGCGCCCCAGAGGGCTCGACCGGTGAAGACCCGCACCGCGTCGAAGTAGCCGATGAAGGCGTAGAAGCCGTACATCGGGTTGAGCGTGACGAGGGCCACGCACGCCAGGCAGTGCGCCGCGAAGCCGATGACGGCCCCGATCCGCAGGAACGCGCCGCTGCGCTCCCACCACCAGCGATAGAGGAGCCCCACGACGGCGATCGCGAGATAGAGCAGCGGTGATGTCCCCGGGGTGAAGAGCGCCGAGGTGCCGAGGCAGAGCAGGGTGGCCAGCACGAGCATCGCCGCCGGGAGGACGCGCGGCAGCGGGCCCGTCGGCGTGGGTTCGGCCCGCCAGGCCGGGAGCGGCATACCCGCCATTGTCGCTGCGACCCCGTGGGGCGGTCGGGTCACACGCCTACTCCCATCGGAACATCCGGGCGGCCACGAGCGCCGGGAGCGCCGTCCACGCGAGGAGCACGAGCACCTGCGTCAGATCGGGCCACCCGCCGTGCATCGCCTCGAGGAGGGCGGCGGACGCGGCCCCGGTCGGGGTGAGGTCCGCGACGCGGGCGAGCGCCTCGGGGAAGACGGTGCGCGGGATCCACATGCCGGCGAAGAACCACAGGGCGAACGTGAGGAGCGTCCCGAGGCCGGTCGCGACCCGAGGATTCGGCACGAGCGCGCTGACCAGCGTGCCGAGCGACACGAGCGCGGCCATCGCCAGCACGGTGACCAGCGCGAAGGCCGTGATGTTGCCGGGCGGCGGGTTGCCGAGAGCAGCCGGGATCGCGACGAGCACGACGGTGACGACGAGTGTCGCCGTGCCGAGCACGACCATGATCGCCACCAGGAGCTGACTCGGGGCGACCGGCGTGGTGCGCAGCCGCTTGAGCACGCCGTCGGCGCGGTACTGGGCGAGCACCGTCGGCAGGCCCTGCACGCCGAGCAGGCTCGCGGTGAAGAGCACGAGCACCGGCAGGTAGAGCTGGCTGACGCTCCAGCCGCCGAGGTCCGTGATCGGGTGGCGGGTCGCGGGGAGGACGGCGAGCACGACGGTCGCGACGACGGGGATGACGACGGCCCAGACGACGATCCCCGGCTCGCGCAGGAGCAGGCGTGCCTCGTTCGTGACGAGCGCGCGCAGGGCGTAGCGGTGACTCACCGGCCCAGGGGCGCCGGACGGGAGGGAGACCGAGGGCCTGCTGCTCATCGAGGCGTCTCCTGTGTCGTGGCGGCCTCGACTCTGCCGCCGGGTGCGTCGTCGGTGCTGTGCGGCCCAGCCGGTCGACCCCACTCCCGCGGTGCGACCGCGATGCCGTCGGTGACGTGGGTGAGTCGCAGGTAGGCGTCATCGAGGTTCGGGGCGTCGACGCGCAGCCCACGGGCGCTGACGCCGAGCCGCCGAAGCTCGACGATCGCGGCGCTGACGACATCGGGACCGCCGGTCACGACGATCCGGTCGCCGTCGAGTCTCACCTCCGCGACCTCGGGTTCCCTTCGCAGCGTTTCGAGTTCGGCGTCGACCAGTGGACGGGACGGCGTGAACCGGAGCCGCTGGGTCGGCCCTGCCGTCGCCGCGAGCGCGTCGGGGCTGTCGAAGGCGGTGACCCGTCCGTCGTCGATGATCGCGACGCGGTCGCACAGATACTGCGCCTCCTCCATGAAGTGCGTGACGAGCAGGATCGTCACGCCGTCGCGGCGCAGCTCGGCGAGGAACTCCCAGATCTCGCGCCGCGCCGCCGGGTCGAGGCCGGTCGTCAGCTCGTCGAGGATCGCGATCCTCGGGTTGCCCACGAGGGCGAGCGCGACCGAGAGTCGCTGCTGCTGGCCGCCCGACAGCGCCTCGAAGCGCGCGTCCGCTCGGTCGCTCAGCCCGAACCGCGCGAGCAGCTCGCCGGTGTCGCGGGGATCGGCGTAGAAGGAGCGGTAGAGGTCCAGGGCCTCGCGCGCGGTCATCTTCTTCGGCAGGCGGCACTCCTGCAGCTGCATGCCGAGCAGCTCGCGTAGCTGCGGCGGGTCCTGCGCGGGATCGAGTCCGGCGACCCGGATCGTGCCCGCGTCGGCCCGGCGCAGGCCGCCGATGCACTCGACCGCGGTGGTCTTGCCGGCGCCGTTCGGGCCGAGGACACCGACGATCTGCCCCGCCTCGACGTCGAGATCGACTCCGCGCAGCACCTGCCGATCGCCATAGGCCTTCGCCAGTCCGGCGACGTGGATGAGACTCATGCCTCCAGGCTCGCCCCGCCGACGGCCGCGCGCGTCGACCGGACGGCCCGACCTGCCTCCACCGATCGGTGGAGGGTCCCCCGGACAATCCGGCGGTCGTGCTCCGGGCGCCGGGCCGGCCGGCGCGCTAATCGCCGGCCAGGCCCGCCTCCAGCGTCGCGATGATCGTCGGCCGCAGGTCGCGAGCGGCGATGACCTCGTCGACGGAGCCGACGGCCACGGCCCGATGAATGTCGTGCACGCGGTCGAACTCGGTGGCGACCTCGCCGAGCTTCTCGCTGCGCACCTGCTGGCGGGTCTCGGCGAGCTGGGCCGAGAGCGTGGCCCGCTCGGGGCCGGAGGCCGCTTCGAGGCGCTCCTCGATGGCCCGCACGCGCGGGTCTTTCGCCGTGCGCGCGTCGACGTCACGGCTGAAGACGACCGCCGCCGCCGGCGCCCCGCCGATGACCGAGGCGAACGAGCCCTCGATGGCGAGCACCGTCATCCGCGGGTTGAGCGCCTTGGAGAACACGACGAACGCGCCGCCGTGATACCGGGAGATGACGCAGAAGACGATCGGCCCGTCGAAGTTGACGATGGCGCGCCCGATCTCGGCGCCGTATTCGAGCTGCAGCCCCCGCATCGACTCCGGTGACCCGTCGAAGCCCGACAGGTTGGCGAGCACGACGACGGGCCGGTTGCCGCTCGCCGCGTTGATCGCCCGGGCGGTCTTCTTCGAGCTGCGCGGGAAGAGGGTGCCGGCCGTGTAGACCTCGGGCCCGTCGGTCGGCGGGAAGCCGCGCCGGAGCACCGCCTGGGATTCGATGCCGATGAGGCACACGGGGATTCCCCCGATGTGCGCGTCGTAGACGACCGAGGTCTCGGCGTCGGCGGCGCCGGCCCAGCGCTCGAGCGCCGGCAGGTCCTGGTCGGCCACCGCGGCCATCACCGTGCGGATGTCGAAGGCCTTCTTGCGGTCGGGGTTCGTCTCTGCGGAGAAGATGTCGCCGACGTGGGCGAAGCCCGAGATCGCCGGGTCGTGGGGATAGGTGGTGACGTCCCGGTCGACGGGGTCGGTCGTCGCCGCGCGCCGCGGGCCGGGCTCGCCGGGCTCGACATACGTGTGGTCGTAGTGCGTCATGAGGATGTCGATGGCCCCGCCGAGGTCGGCGGCCCAATACTGCGCCTGCCCGTTGGGCCCCATGACCCGGTCGTAGCCGCCGATGCCGTAGTTGTCCTCCGCCGAGACGCCGCCGGAGAAGTCGAGCGACTGCTTGCCCGTGAGCACCATCGCGCTGTCCGGGGTCATGACGAGGATGCCGCGCGTGTGCATGAGCATCGTCGCCTCGGCGTTCCAGTAGGGCTGGGCGCCGACGTTGATCCCCGCGACGATGACGTTGATCTCGCCGCCGGCCTGGGTGAACTCGACGATGCGGCGCAGCGCCCGTGCCACCCAGTCCATGTTTTCGGTGCCCGATTGCATCGAGATGCGCGCGCCCGCCGACAGCGTGAACCACTCCAGCGGCACGCCGAGCGACTCGGCGAGGTCGATCGCGGCGATGATCCGCGTGCACTCCGCCTCCGAGACCGCACCGAGCGCCTTCAGCGGGTCGCCGCACAGCAGCACCCGGGTGACGCCCTGAGGATGCCGGGGGGTGGGGGTCGTGACGACCGCCGCGATGATGCCCGCGGTGTTGCGCCCGTAGGGACGGTCGACGGGCGCGAGACGGCCCGCGTCGTCGAGGTCGTATTCGGTGACGGTGCCGCCCGGCCCGGCGATCATGGACGTCACCTCGTAGGGGTAGAGCAGCCCCCGCCGGCGCGCCAGCACGACCTTGCCCATGTAGTCGTCGAGCGGCTTGAGCCGCTCGGTGGGCGGCGCCCCCAGCGACGACACGACGCCGGCGCCGGGCTGGAAGTGGAAGCGCGCGGCGAGCGGCACGACCTCGCCGTCGCCGGCCGCCACGCGGCCCTCGACGAGCACCTCCTCGAGCCCGGCCCGGGCCGTGAGCGGCGCGATGCGGCTCGACAGCGCCGTGAGTTGCTCGACGTCGGCGTCGATGACCGGCCAGACGTGCACCCACACGTAGTTGAGGTCGAGGCGGGCGCCGGCGCCGAGCTCCGCCCGGGTGCGTCGGATCGCCTCGAGGCAGTTGGAGATCGCCCGCTCGACGTGCGGCAGGCTCGTGACCCGGCCTTCGTCGTCGAGGATCACCGCGTTCTGGCGCACCTGGGCGAGCGCGACGAGCCGCTGGTCCGACTCGTTGCCGGGGGCCACGCAGCGATAGAGCAGCACGTCGGGCGACGCCGGCAGACGGGTGATGTCGAACTCGGACAGGCGCCACAGGTTGAGCCGCCGCCCGACCATGGGGTGCACGCCGCGCACGAGCGTGTCCTCGGCCATCGAGCCGTCGGGCTGCGGGCGGAAGGTGAAGTAGCCGACCGGTCGCCCGCCGCCGGGCACGACGGCGACCGCCACCCGGCGGGTGCCGTGCGCGACGTCGAGGGCCTCCAGCCACCGCGCCAGCTGCGCGGACGCCTCCGCAGGCGACTCCGGCAGCTGCGGCCACGACAGATAGAGATCGGCCACGCCCTGGTGGCCCGCGGGCGCCTCGGCGAGCCGCGCGGCGAGCGAGGTGACGAGGCCGCTGCCCGGTCGGAGCTCGTCGACGCGGCCGATCGTCGACACGAGATAGCTCGGCCGGTCGTCGATCGTGTAGGCCGCGGTCGCGAACGGCCTGCCGTCGCAGCTCTCCTCGGTGACGTCGCGCAGGTCGTACTCGCGGTAGTGCCGCTTGATGAGGATGCCGAGCATCGGCTCGTCCGCCGGGAGCGCGTCATCGCCGGCCGCCCCCAGCCGCTCGGCGAGGAAGCGCACGATCTGCTCGGGGATCGCGGCCAGCCGGTCGATGCGCGCCTCGCGCTCGGGGCCGGCCGGGAGCCCGGAGATCGCGGTGAGCTGCTCGCGGACACTGTCGAGCACGCCGCGCCGCTCGGCGTCGACGACCGGCTGGTCGAACCAGCGGAAGCGCACGCTGCGCGCGAGGTCACCGATGACGGGGAAGCGCAGCTGGGTGGCCGTGACGAGCCGCGTGAGGATGTCGCGGGCCGAGGGGTCGGCCGGCTCGACGAGCCAGCGCTGCAGGATCGCCGTGACGAGCTGGGCGTCGGGACCGGAGCGCTGCTGGGCGATGAAGACGCGGAAGACGGCCCGCTCCAGCTGCGGCGTGCGCTCGAGGTCGGCGACCCCGTAGTGCCGCAGCACCCGCTGCAGCTTGGCCCGGAACCCCTCCGGCAGCGCGTCGCGCTCGGGGTCGAAGCTGCGCAGGTAGGTGTGGAAGTGCTCGCGGGGGCTGTGCACGCGGTTTTCGAGGTGCACGTCCTCCCCGGCCGGCCGGTTGCGCGACAGCTCGGCGATGTCGGCGAATGCCTCGAGGAGCGCGACCTCGCCGGCGACCGGCGACTCACCCGTCGCGGCGAGCTCGTCGCGCGCGGCGAGATAGCTGCTGAGCAGGCCGCGCCCCCCGTCCGTGGGGTCGAGGTCGTAGCCGAGCAGCATCGCCGACAGATCGTCGAGGTGGCGGCGCGCGCGGGCGGCGACGCCGGCGTTCGTGCCGCCGCTGACGGGCAGGTCGAGCTCGACGCCCTCGCCCTGCTCGGTCTCCTGCTCGCCGTCGCCGATCGGCTCGAGCCGCACGAGCGGGGCGCCGGTCGTGACCTGGCTGCCGACGCCGACCTGCAGCTCCTTGACGCGGGCGGCGAAGGGGGCCGGCAGCACCGTCTCCATCTTCATCGACTCGAGCACGAGCACCGGTGCGCCGGCGGCGACCTCGTCGCCGACCGCGGCCGGCACGGCGACGACGAGCGCCGGTGCCGGGGACCGCAGCACGCCGCCCTCGTCGCGGCTCACGCGGTGGGTGACGCCGTCGACCTCGACGAGCTGGACCGGGCCGTGCGCGGCCGTGACGAGCCGGTGGGTGCGGCCGCCGAGCGTGATGCGGGCCTTGTAACGGTCGATGCGGTCGATGCGGGCGTCGACGGTCTGGATCGTGTCGCCGACGGCGACACTGACCCGGAACCGCTGCGGCCCCACCCGCAGCACCGTCACCCGGTAGGAGGTGCCGCGCAGCGTGAGGTCGATCGGCGCTCCGCTGCCGTGCTGCACCTGCGGGCGGCCGCCGCGCGCCGTCGTGATGAGCCGCTGCCGCTCGAGCGCCTCGGTCGCCTCGTAGGCCTCGATGCCGGCGGCGACGAGGGCGACCCCGCTGTGCCGGTGAGTGACGAGCCGCCCCTGGGCCCGCACGCGGTCGATCCAGCCCGTGTCCGCGGCACCGGAGATGACCTCGGGGGCGTCGAGCAGGTCGAGCACGAAGCTCTTGTTCGTCGAACCGCCGTCGATGACCACGGTCGTCTCGCCCATGGCGCGTCGCAGCCGGGCGAGGGCCTCGTCGCGGTCGGTGCCGTAGGCGATGATCTTGGCGATCATCGAGTCGAAGTCGGCGGGGATCTCGTCGCCCTCGCCGACGCCGGTGTCGACCCGGATGCCCGGGCCCGACGGCAGGTCGAGCAGCGCGATGCGCCCGGGGGCAGGGGCGAAGTCGCGGTCGGCGTCTTCGGCGTTGAGGCGCGCCTCGACGGCGTGCCCGACCTCGCGCGGCCGCTCGCCGTCGAGCCGGCCCCCGGAGGCGACGTGGATCTGCAGCTTGACGAGGTCGGTGTCGGTCGTCACCTCAGTGATGGGGTGCTCGACCTGCAGGCGGGTGTTGACCTCGAGGAACGCGAACGTGTCGGCGACGGGGTCGAAGAGGAACTCGACCGTGCCCGCCCCCGAATAGCCGACCGCGATCGCCAGCCGCTCGGCGCTCTCCTTGAGCGTGCGGGCCTGCTCCGGCGTCATCACCGGCGACGCGGACTCCTCGATGACCTTCTGGTTGCGCCGCTGCACCGAGCAGTCGCGCACCCCGATCGCCCACGCGGTGCCCTGCCCGTCGGCGATGAGCTGCACCTCGACGTGTCGCGCGCCGGTGACGAGCTTCTCGAGGAAGACGACGCCCGAGCCGAACGCCCGCAGCGCCTCGTCGCGAGTGCGTTCGTAGGCGTCGGCGAGCTCGGCGTCGGAGGTCACCTTGCGGATGCCGCGCCCGCCGCCGCCGGCGGTGGCCTTGAGCATGAGCGGGTAGCCGATGCGGGCCGCGGCGGCTGTGGCCGCCTCGATGGTGTCGACCCCGCCGCCGCTCCACGGGGCGACCGGCACCCCTACCTCCTCGGCGATGAGCTTGGAGCCGATCTTGTCGCCCAGGCGGCGCATCGCCTCCGGGCTGGGCCCGATGAACGTCACGCCGATGTCGGCGCACAGCTGCGCGAAGCTCGCGTCCTCCGCGACGAACCCCCAGCCGACCCAGGCCGCGTCGGCGCCCGTCTCGCGCAGGGCCCGCTCGAGCACGGCGTGGTCGAGGTAGGGCCGGTTCGACGCCGGGCCGAGGTCGTAGGCGTGGTCGGCCTCGCGCACGAACATCGCCCGCTTCTCGCCCTCGGTGTGCAGCGCGACCGTCTCGATGCGTCGGCCGCCGGGGCCGGCCTGCGCGTTGAGGTCACGGACCGCGTGGATGAGCCGCATCGCGGCCTCGCCGCGATTGACGATGGCTATGCGCGAGAACATCGGGCTGTCCTACCTCCGCGGTCGACATAGACGAGGAAGCCCGGTCTGTCCAGGCGTCGGCCACCCTATCGCCGCCCACCGACAAGCATGTCGTTCCCTGTCGTTCCATCCCGTCGTTCCATCCCGTCGTTCCAGCGCGTCGTTCCAGCGCGTCGTTCCAGCGCGTCGACCGGCCGCGTCCCGCACGGCTCGGCACGGTCCGCGGCCCGTGACGGCCCGCCGCAGAGCCGACCCGCGAGCCCGGCCGCGCACTCGCCCTCGGCGCCGCCCGAGGAGGCCGCCTATCGTCGCCGGTATGTATGTGCCCGCCCACTTCGCGATGACCGACGCGCAGACGGCGCGGCTGCTCGCCGGCATCGACGCCGCCGACCTCGTGACCTGCACCGAGAGTGGACCGGTGGCGACCTTCCTGCCGGTGCTCTTCGACCCCGGCGTCGGCGAACGCGGGGCGTTCCTGGCGCACCTGGCCCGCAACAACCCGCAGTGGCGCGGGCCGTGGACTGGGGAGGCGATGCTCCTGGCCCGCGCGGGCGACCACTACGTCAGCCCGTCGGCCTACGCGAGCAAGGCCGAGCACGGGCGCGTGGTGCCGACGTGGAACTACACGACCGCACACATCTACGGGCAGCTCGTCGTGCACGACGACCCGCAGTGGTGTGGCCAGCTCGTCACCGCTCTCACGCGCCGCCACGAGTCGCGGCGCGAGCGCCCGTGGGAGGTGAGCGACGCGCCGGAGCGGTTCGTCGCGGGGCAACTGCGCGCGATCGTCGGCGTCGAGCTGCGGATCACCCACGTCGAGGCCAAGGCCAAGCTCTCGCAGAACCGGCCCGCCGCCGACGTCGAAGGGGTCGTCGCCGACCTGAGGGCGCGCGGCG
>JBDIAP010000079.1:0-17832 GCA_039812485.1 Kineosphaera sp. | reverse complement strand
GCATCGGCATCGGCATCGGCATCGGCGAGCGTTTCGGTCCCGAGATCGCGGTAGTCCAAGGGGTAGGTCGACAAGGTCGTGCCGTCGGGCAAGCGCCACATCACGACGCCCTCGGCGTCGATCTCGGCCCGCCAGTGGCGGCGGGTCTTCGTCGAGTGGTGCGCGCGACACAGGCATTGACAGTTGGCCGCGGAGGTCGGGCCGCCGTCGCGCCGTTCGCGCACGTGGTCGATATCGACGACTCCGGCCGGCTGCGTGCAACCGGGGCGCGGCATCGGCCGTCGCGGGCTCGGACGACGCGGGCCATGGCTGCGGGCGGCCGGTAGGAGTCGACCTCCGCCGCCATCGCGTAGCCGGTGACCGGGTCGGTGACGATGCGTCGCCACACCCCGCCCTCGGCCAGTGCCAGGCGCCGGATCGTGTCGGCGGCGACGGGCGTGTCGTGCACGAGGCCGGGCTCGTCGTTGGCGCCGAGGAGGGTCGCGGCCGACACGACGACGTCGACGACCGCGGGCGGCCAGCCCTCACCGTCGGGGTGGTCGACGGCCGTGCGGGCCTGCGCGTCGGGGCGCCCGAAGATCAGCAGGTCGAGCGCGACATCGGAGCGCAGCTGCTGCAGCGTCCGCGGGTCACCGGCCTGGCGCACCGACCGGGCGATCGCGTCGAGCCGCGTCAGGGCGGCCACCCCGCGGGCGTCACGGCCGGTGATCGTCAGGGTCGCTGCCCCGTCGGGCTCGGCCTGCAGCCACACCCCGCGTGCCTCGTCGACGGCGCGACGGCGGGCGTGCGCGCCGCCGTGCCTGACGAGCTGCCGCCGCAGCGCGGCCCGGAACTGCCGCTGCGCCACCGGCGCGCCGCAGCGCGCCCGCACGGCCGCCGCATGCGTGACGACCTCCTTCGCCAGGTGGGCGCGCCGCGCGAGCGGCAGGTCGATCTCGCCGGAGTCGCGCACGATGTCGGCGGCTTGTTCGAACGTCAGCACCTGCTCCCCGACGGCCTCTCGCAGCGGCTCGGCGAGGACCGGTGCCGCCAAGGCGATCTGCGCCCGAGCCAGCCACGGCCCGCGTCGCGCACCGGTCGTCGCGACGAGCGTGTCGATGACCGTCACCCGCGCGTCCTCCCGGGCGCGCGCGACCTCGGCGTCGCTCGGCACTGCGTCGGGCCCGAGTCGGCGTAGGTCGGAACTCGACTGGGACTCGATCAACCACGCCAGCAGGTCGGCGCGCCGCAGCTCGAGCAACGCTGCGGCGCGGTCGAGCTCGGCCAGCTGTGCGTAGGCATCCGCGGCTCGCGCCACGGGGGTCGCGGGAGGGGGAAACCACTCGGCGGCGCACGACACGCCGCTCATCGCGCGCGCCGGGCCCGCAGCGCTCATCCGGCCCACCGAGCCGTCGTCCAGGGCCAGATCAGCACCCGCGAGCCAGACGTCGTGGATCCACTCGGGGCCGAGAGCGCGCCACTGCCGATCGAACGCCTCCTCCTCCGCGTCGC
Organism: Kineosphaera sp.; assembly: GCA_039812485.1. Taxonomy (GTDB): domain Bacteria; phylum Actinomycetota; class Actinomycetes; order Actinomycetales; family Dermatophilaceae; genus Kineosphaera. Next base: position 16,341 of record JBDIAP010000079.1, on the reverse strand, counting down.
AGGGCGGCGGCGCAGCCGGCCGCACGAACCCGGGGACCTCAGGGCCGTCCCCAAAGCCGCCGACGTCCCCGACCTGGGCCATGTCCCCGACGCGCGCATCCCAACCTGTCGACACGACCCCTCCTTCCGACGAAAGCAGCCGTCAGCGACGGCTACATCATAGCTGGTGAAGCGGATATATTCGAGCACTTGTACAGCATTCGGACAGCCCCGCCGAGGGCTGGGTCTTCACCCCAGAGCCAGCGCGCCAACCCGCACCTTCGGCTGAAGACCCAGCCCTCGACGACTCAGGGCAGGCGGCCCTCATGAACGACTCGCGGCACACGCCGCGCGGCACGCTCCGCACCCGCAGCACGTCGAGGCGTGCATCGTCCCGGCGTTGCGCACACTCCCCGGTTGCCAGAGCTCCTCGAGCCGCGAGCCGGGATGCGTCCACGTCGGCTCCTCGACGGGCATCGGATCCCGATCGGTCGCGCCGCGGCGGCAGCACTCGCAGCGCACATAGCCGCTGTCGCGCGTGCCGTGCCAGCCCTCCCGGTGACCGCATCGACGACACCGGTGCACGAGCACGCTCACGAGGGCCGCGCCCCGCGCGTGCCGGGCGCGCACGGCATGAGCAGCGAATATGCCCCCGCCCGCGCCGGACTCGCCAACACCAGCGGGGCGATCGGCCCGTCGAGCCGCAGCGTCAGCTGCCCGCCCGGCAGGGCGTCGATCGCCTCGAGCAGATAGGCCCGGTCGACGTCGACGTGGCCCCCGCCCTCCAGCCCACCCAGCGAGCAGGCCACCGACACGACGTCCCGACCGCGCCGCTGGCGAACCGGGCTCACCTCCAGGTAGGAGGTCAGCTCGCCGCTGTCGTGCAGCCGCCCGGCGCCCGGCCCCGGGTCGAGCCGGTCGACCTCGGGGAAGCACCCCGCAAGACCTGGGACCTCGGCCGCCACCGTGCCGCCAGAGCCGATCTGGTCCAGCCGCAGCCCGTTCGGATCCCCTGCGACGCAGGATGCCGCGAACTTGTCTGCGCCCGCCGCGGTCAGTTGCGCCAGCACGCCCTCGACGTCATCGACCCTGATGACGGCGCTGGCCGCGAGACCCGAGCCGCTGGCACCCGCCGTGCTGCTCCGCGGCATCGCATCGGGGCTCTCCTGCGGGCCGCGCAGGCGTGGCACGAGGGTCACGGCGAGCCGCACCCGGTCGGTGGCGGACAGCAGCAATCCGTCATCACGCCAGGTCAGGCAGATCCCGGCCAGCACTGCGAACTCCAACGCCTCCGGTGTCGCGGCCGCCGCGAAGCGCACCGACCGCACCCCCGCCGCGAGCGCGTCGACCGCCACGACCACCGCGGGTGACCGCCCGTCAGAGTCGGTCGGCGCTCCCGCCGCCGAGCCCGCCAGCAGCGCCCCCACCCGAGCCGCCTCGCGACGCGCCAGGACGACCCCCTCTTCGAGTCGCCGCACGTGGGCCGCGATGAGGTCGTGGACCGCGGCCGGATCGTCACCGACGTCGAGGACCGCCGCGATATCGGCGGGCGACATGCCGATTCGACGCAACGCGGCCACCGCTCGCGCGGCCCGCACCTGACCCGGCGCATAACGCCGGTATCCCGTCGTCGGATCGACGTCGACGGGCACGAGCACGCCCGCCTGGTCATAGAAGCGCAAGGCCGTGACCGTGAGCCCCGAACGTCGGGCGATCTCACCGATGCGCAGCAGCCCCGTCATGGGCACCAGCCTGGGCTCTCTACCTGCTGGAGAGTCAAGCCACCCCGGTCACGATCGCCAGGCCCGTGCCGGCGACGCCGGTCCGTCAGCGGATGCGCTCCAACACCCGGGCCACGCCGTCGCGGTCGTTGCCCGCACACACCTCGTCGACGGCGTCGAGCACGAGCTCGTGACCGCCGCCCATGCCGAACGATCGCCCGGCCCACGCGAGCATCGGCAGGTCGTTGGGCATGTCCCCGAACGCCCACACGTCGGCGGCCGTGATGCCGCGCTCCTCGCACCAGCGGGCCAGGGCCGTCGCCTTCGTCACGCCGGGCGGTCCGATCTCGGCCAGGCCCCCGGCCCCGGAGTAGGCGACGATGCCTCGGTCGCCGACGATCCGCGCGACGCCCTCGATGAAGTCGAGATCGGGCACGTCGGGCGCACGGGCCAGCAGCTTGCCGACGACGCCGCGCACCTCCTCGATCGGGCCGTGGTCGACGGCCGGGTCGTCGTGGGCGTGCAGCGGCAGCATCGGCGATCGGTAGGCGGTCTCGAGGTGCATGCCCTGCGGCCGCTCCGCGGCGAAGCCCACCCCCGGGTAGCGGGTGCGCAGGTCGGCCGCGATCCTGGCCACGACCCCCACGTCGAGCCCGACCGCCTCGACGACCCGCCGCGCCGCGACCTCGTAGACGAACGCCCCGTTGGCGCACACCGCGACGCCGTGCCCGCCGACGTGCTCGGCGAGGGGGTCGATCCAGCGCGGCGGCCGGGCCGTGACGAAGACGGTCTCGATGCCGAGCCCCCACATGCGCCGCAGCGCGCGCCGCGTGCGCGGCGTGACGTCGCCGCGAGGGTCGAGCAGCGTCCCGTCGAGGTCGGTGGCGATGACCCGGGGGCGCGTCGGCATGCGCTCCAGGGTACGGCGGCGCGCCGAGTGCTCCGAGCGCTTCGATGCCGGCGCCCTGGCCACGACCCCCGCACAACCACACCCACCCCCGCGCGACGCGCAGGGCCACACCGACCCCCGCACAACCACACCCACCCCCGCGCGACGCGCAGGGCCACACCGACCCCCGCACAACCACACCCACCCCCGCGCGACGCGCAGGGCCACACCGACCCCCGCACAACCACACCCACCCCTGCGTGACGCGCAGGGCCACACAGGCCACCGCCCACACGGCACCGGACGGGCGCGTCCCCGCGACGCCACCCCACCCAGGACCACCCAGGAGCGCCCAGCGTCCAGCCCCACACGGCAGACGCCGGGGCCGCACCGACTGGTGCGACCCCGGCGTCCGAACGGCGCGAGGCCCGGCCCTGACGGCCGAGATCGCCGACGGGTCAAGACGCCTGGGCGGCGTCGTCCCGCTCGCGAGCGCGCTCGAGGGCGCGCTTGCGGTCCTCCTCGCCCTCCTTGGCGATCTGCGCGGCCTTCTCCTCGTTGCGCGTGTAGTTCGTGCCGCCCTCGGGGTCGAAGACGTGCATGAGCGAGGGGTCGAAGTAGAAGTGCGCCTCGTCCCCCTCGCGGATGCGCGACCGACCGTCGAGGTTGACGATCATCTGCGGGCGCATGCCCTCGCCGTCGAGCTCGCGGTCGAGCTCGTCGAGCTTGGCCTGCACGCCCTCGTCGGCCCGGTAGGGGATGTAGGCGTACTGCTCGTTGCCCAGCCACTCCGTCTGGTCGACGTCGGCGCTGAACTCGACGGCATACTCGCTGCGCGCGTCGCCGAGGCGGGCGTCCTTGATGTGCTCGGGGCGGATGCCGACGACGACGAGATCCTTGCCGGCGAGCTTGCTCTGCAGCTGCGGCCCGATCGGCACGTCGACGAACGGCAGCCCGAGGGCGCCCTCCTTGACGCGCGCCGGCAGGAAGTTCATCGGCGGGGAGCCGATGAAGCCGGCGACGAAGAGGTTGACCGGCTGTTCGTAGAGCTCGCGCGGCGACGCGACCTGCTGCAGCACGCCCTTCTTGAGCACCGCGACCCGGTCGCCGAGAGTCATCGCCTCGGTCTGGTCGTGGGTGACGTAGATGGTCGTGATGCCCATCCGGCGCTGCATGCGGGCGATCTCGGTGCGCATCTGCCCGCGCAGCTTGGCGTCGAGGTTGCTCAGCGGCTCGTCGAAGAGGTAGGCCTCCGCGTCGCGGACGATCGCCCGCCCCATGGCGACGCGCTGACGCTGGCCGCCGGAGAGGTTGCCGGGCTTGCGCTCGAGGTGCTCGTCGAGCTCGAGCAGCGAGCTCGCGTGCCGCACCCGCTGGTCGATCTCCTGATCGGTGTGCTTGCCCTTCTCGAGGCGCAGCGGGAAGGCGATGTTCTCGAAGACGGTCAGGTGCGGATAGAGCGCGTAGTTCTGGAACACCATGGCGAGCTTGCGGTCGCGGGGCGCGAGCTCGTTGACGCGCTTGCCGCCGATGAGCATGTCGCCGGAGGTGATGTCTTCCAGGCCCACCACCATGCGCAGGAGGGTCGACTTCCCCGACCCCGACGGGCCGACGAGGATCATGAACTCGCCGTCCTTGATGTCGAGCGACACGTCGTTGACGGCCTGGAAGCCGTCGCCGTACTTCTTGACGATGTTCTTCATTTCGATCTGTGACATGTGAAAGCTCCTTGTCAAAGCAGCGGCGGGACTCAGCCCTTGACCGCACCCGAAGTCAGGCCGGACACGATGCGCTGCTGGAAGAGCAGCACCAGGATGACGACGGGAATCGTCACGATGACGGCCGCGGCCGAGATGGCCCCGAAGGGCTGCTCGAACTGCGAGGCGCCGGTGAAGAACGCGAGCGCGGCCGGCACGGTGCGCGCCCTTTCACTCGTCAGCGAGATCGCGAAGACGAAGTCGTTCCAGGCCGTGAAGAACACGATGATCGCGGTCGTGAACACACCCGGCGAGGCGAGCGGCACGATGACCTTGCGGAACGCCTGCCAACTCGTCGCGCCGTCGACCTGCGCCGCCTGCTCCATCTCCCAGGGGATCTGCTGGAAGAAGGCCGACAGCACCCAGATCGCCAGCGGCAGGGTGAGCGCCAGATAGGGAATGACGAGACCGGTGCGCGTGTCGAAGAGCCCGATCCTGCTCCACACGTCGAAGAGCGGCGTGACGAGCGAGATGACGGGGAAGAACGACACCGCGAGCGCGGTCGTCAGGATCATCCGCTTGCCGGGGAAGTCGAGGCGCGCGATCGCATACGCACAGAACGTCGCGAGCACGACCGAGATGAGCGTCGAGACGAGGCAGACGATGAGCGAGTTGATGAGCGCCGGGACGAAGAGATCGCTCGCCCCTCCGGTGAGGATGAGCCTGTAGTTGTCCCACGTGAACTCCGAGGGCACCGGCCAGAAGTTGCCGAAGACGTTGAGCGTCGGGTCGGCCTGGGCCTTCGTCGACTTGACCGAGAGCGAGAAGATCCAGATGAGCGGGATGATCGTGACGAGGATGACGACGATCGAGGCGATGCCGAAATTCCTCGCGGTGTTGTCCTTGCCGGCATTCTTGGCCATGGGTCAGCTCCTTCCACCGGCGAGGTCGACCTTGAAGCCCCGCACGAACGCGAACGCGATGAGCAGCACGAAGACGAAGAGGATCACGGATATGGTCGAACCCATGCCGATCTCGACCCGGCTGATCGTCTGGTTGTAGGCGAGCACCGACAGCGAACTCGTGTCGTTGGCGCCGCCCGTCATGATGAAGATGTTGTCGAAGATGCGGAACGCGTCGAGCGACCGGAAGAGCAGCGCGACCATGATCGCGGGCTTCATGTTGGGCAGGATGACCTTGTAGAGCACCTGCCACGAGGTCGCGCCGTCGACCTTCGCCGCCTCCTCCATCGCGCTGTCGATCTGCGCCAGACCCGAGAGCAGCAGCAGCGACATGAACGGCGTCGTCTTCCAGATCTCGGAGAAGCAGATGATGAGCATCGCGCTCCACCACTGCCCGAACCAGTTGAAGTCGATGGGGAAACTGCCGAACGACAACGCGTTGAGCCAGTGGTTGACGAAGCCGGTGCTCACCTGGAAGCCGTAGAACCAGGCGAAGGCCGACACGACCGTGATGATCGAATAGGGGATGAGCACGATCGTGCGCAGCGTCTTCCGCGGCCACACCACACGGTGCATGATGAGCGCCAGCGCCATGCCGAGCACGAGTTCGACGGCCACGGTGAAGACCGTGATGAAGACCGTGTTGCCGGTCGCCTTCCAGAATTCACCGTCGGAGAAGGCCGTGATGTAGTTCTGCAAGAAGACGAAGCTGCGCGCATCGGGGTCGGTCAGCCGGTAGTTGAAGAACGAGAACCAGATCGCCTGCAGGATCGGGTAGGCGGTGACGAGCAGCATGATGATGAAGGCCGGCCCTGCCAGCTTCCACCCGAGTGCACGCTCACCACGGGCCCGGTCGGAGATGACCTTCTTGGGTTTGGTCGCGACGGTGCTCACAGCAGTGCCTCCCCCTTGAGAACCGACACGATGAGATCCTGCGCAGCAGTCGGCGTCGTGTCGGGGTTGACATCATTGGGCGGGCTGAAGGTGCGCTGCAGCGCCACGGAGATGTCTCCGTAATACTGCGACAGCGGTCGTGGCGCGCCCGCGTCGAGCGACTCACGAATGAGCGCGGCCATGGGGAACATCTCCTTGATCTGCGGGTCGTCATAGACGGCCTTGCGCGCGGCCGGGTTGCCCGTGCCGAGCATGTAGGTCTTCTGGTTCTCCTGCGACGTGATGCACGAGATGGCCTGCCACGCGAGATCCTTCTTCGTGCTCGCCTGGCTGACGCCCAGCTCGATGCCGCCGAGCGGGGGCCGCGACTCCTTGCCCTCGACCGTCTGCGGGTAGCGGGCCCACGCGACGTCGCTCTTGAGCTGCGGCGCGCGCTCGTCGAGCGCGGCCCACACGTACGGCCAGTTGAGCAGGAATCCGCTGGAGGGAGAGAGGAACTGGTCGAGGGCCGCGGTCTCGTCGCTGCTGCCCATCGCGGGGCCGCCGACGCCGGTGTCCGAGACCTCGCGGATGATGCGCGCCGCGTCCTTGCCGGCGGGCGTCTCGAGACCCCACTTGATCTGGTCGACGTCGGTGACGCCCTCGTTCTCGATGACGCTGCCGCCGGCACCCGAGATGAGCGCGTTGATCCACACGGTGTAGCCCTCGTAGCGCCGGGCCTGCACGCCGACCGTCTTCTTCTGACTCTTGGCCGCCTCGATGATCTGGTCCCAGGTCACGGGCTTGGTCATGTCGAGCCCGGCGGCCTGCGCGACCGACTTGCGATACCAGAGCAACTGCGTGTTGGCCCACATCGGGGCCGCGAACATCTTCTTGTCCCACATCGCCGAGTCGATGATCGGCTGGACCGCGTCCTCCTGCAGCGCCTGCTGCTTGTCGGCGGGCACCTCGGTGAGGAACTTGGCCTGGGCGAACTCGGCGACGAACACCGGGTCCATGCTCATGATGTCGACGTTGGGGTCGGCCGCGGCGAGGCGGCGTAGCAGCTGCTGGCGCTGATCACTGGCGCTGTTGGGGAGCACCTGGGTGCGGATGGTGTAGGCGCCGTTCGAGGCGTCCGTGCACACCTTGGCCAGGTGGGCCTGGCCCTTCTTGTTGGGGTCGTTGCCACCGGAGTCGGGGTTGATGTACCAGGTGACGACCTTGGAGCCGGCACCACCGCCATTCCCCGAGTCGGCGCAAGCGGACAACCCCACGGTTGCGGTCATCGCGATCGCGGCCGCCGCCACGATCGTTCGGATCGTCCTTCGTTGTGGCACCACGACTCCTTTGTCTGTATGTCTGCCGGGGCGCGACGACCGCGCCTTCGCGATCTACACCACTCGTGACCGTTGCTGCCAAGGCAGGGTCGGCCACCATCATGATTGGTTGCCGCCCGATCGAGGAGGTCGGGATGTCCAGACATGTTTGATCGTGACCACGCTGTGACCCGAGCGGAGCCTGTCACGCTACCGGGTCGGCGGCGCGAATCACAGGCTTGTGACCAGGTCGACACGAGAGGCGCTTGATGCGTCACGTATGCAAGAGACGGACGACAGACTTGAACGCACGACCTGGACGCCCGTATCTTCGAAGAGTGCTCGGGGGAGCACTCAGGGGGAAGGGCTCGGGACGCGCTGGGGAGTGATCCGGAGCGGTCGGTCGGCACGGCGTGGGGGCGCTCGAGCAGGTCGGCACAGTGGGGCGGTCGCTGTATGGGGAACGGTGACCGGGGCGGTCGCGGTGGGGGAACGATGACCGGCCTAGGGGAGAAAAGGATGTCTCCGACGTTCGTGCGGGCCCGCCTTGGGGAAGGCGGGCCCGCACGGTCGTCTTCCGGCGCGGGACAGCGGTCGCGCGAGCCGGGCGCGACCCGCCGCGCCCGGCGGTGCCGAGCTCACCGTGTCCCGGGCCCGGCGGCGACCCCGCCGGCCGCGGACGGGCCGCGTCCACCGAGTTCCGGGCTCGGCGGCGCGCGCGTCGCTACGATCTGCGCGTGACTCTCATCGTCGCGCTTGACGATCCGGAATGCGCCGAGCTGGCCGCTGTCGGCGGCAAGGCCGTCAACCTGCACGCGATGCGCGCCGCCGAGCTGCCGGTGCCCGACGGCGTCGTCGTCACGACCGACGCCTACCGGCTCGCGACCGCCCCGCTGGCACCAGCGCTCGAGCCCCTCTTCGAGCAGATGCGCGCGGCGGAGCCGCACGACCTGGGCCTCCTCGCGGCCCGCGTGCGCGAATATGTCGGCCTCATCGACCTGCCCGCCGAGCTCGTGCGCACCCTCGACGCGGCGTATGTCGCGCTGGGCGCGGGCACGACCGACACGGGCTCGCCGGACACCGCGACCGACGTCCCCGTCGCCGTGCGCTCGTCGGCCACCTCCGAAGACCTCGCCGACGCGAGCTTCGCCGGCCAGCAGGACACCTACCTCAACGTCGTCGGCGCGGACGCGGTGCGCGACGCCGTGCTCGCGTGTTTCGCGAGCCTGTGGACGCAGCGGGCCGTCGCCTACCGGCACACGCACGGCATCGATCCGGCCGACGTGAGCCTCGCGGTCGTCGTGCAGCGGATGGTCGACGCGCGGGCCGCCGGCGTCATGTTCACCGCCGATCCGATCACCGGCACCCGCACGCACACGGTCGTCGACGCCAACCACGGCCTTGGCGAGTCCGTCGTCTCCGGCGAGGTCAACCCCGACCACTACGTGCTCGACTCCGCGACCGGGACCGTGCTCGCACGCCGGACCGGTGACAAGGCCGTCGCCGTGCGGGCGCGGGCCGGGGGCGGGGTCGAACGCGAGACGCCGCAAGTCGGCGGGACGCTCACCGACGACGTGCTCGATGACGCGGCCCTGCGCGACCTCGCGGCCCTCGGCAGTCGGGCACAGGCCCTCTTCGGGGCGCCGCAGGACACCGAGTGGGCCCTCGACACCGACGGCCGGGCCTGGCTCACCCAGGCGCGGCCGGTGACGACCCTCTACCCGCTCGTGCAGCGCGCTGCTCCCCCGCCGGCGCCCGGCCGGCGCATCTTCTTGTGCGCCTCGCTGGCGCAGGGCCTGACCCGGCCGATCACGCCGCTGGGGCGAGAGGCGTTCAAGCTCATCACCGGCGGCGGGGCGCGGTTCGTCGGCTTCGACGTGCCGGACGTGCGGCGCGGCGCGCCGGCCTATGCCGAGGCGGGCCAGCGGGTCTTCGGCGACATCACCGCCGCGGTCCGCAATCCGCTGGGCCGGCGGCTCGCCGCCGTCGCCTTCCACTACATGGAGGCCCGGTCGGCGACCGCCCTGAGCCGGCTAGATGCGGACCCGGATTTCGCGCCGGCGACCGGGGGGACCCGGCTCGTCGACGCGGCGCGCGGGGCGGTGCGGATCGCGCGCATGTTCGCGGCATCCCGGCTGCCCGTGCGCGCCGTGATCGCCCTGCGCGACCCCGACGCCGCCTTCGCCGGGGCGCTCGCCGAGATCGAGGCGCTGCGCGGTGAACTCGCGCTGCCCGCCGACGCCGACCCCGCGACCCGTCTCGACGCCGTCGAGCAGGTGCTCTCACAGCGGGCGCCGGTGGTCATGCCGGGCGTCGCGGGCTACGCCCTGCCCGGCTTCGTCTGCCTGGCGCTGGCCCGCCACCTGCTCGCCGGGCGAGCCGACCCGGGCGAGCTGCAGGACGTGCTGCGCGGAGTGCCGCACAACGTGACGACCCAGATGGACCTCGAGCTGTGGGACCTCTCGCGCCGCGTCGGCCCCGACCCGAGCGTCGAGGATCTGGGGCCGTTCCTGGGTCGCTGGGGCGACCGGGCCGTCGCCGAGATCGATCTCGGGCTGCCGCGCTGGCGCGAGGAGCCCGAGCACCTGCTCGGCGCGCTACGCAATCTGGCTCGGGTCGAAGACGAATCCGCCGGTCCGCGAGCGCAGTTCGAGCGCGGCGAGCGGGCCGGGGCGGACGCCGCGCGGCGGCTGCTCGAGGCCGCGGGGTCGCCCGCGCGCCGGGTCGTGGTGGGCTTCGCGCTCGACCGCGCGCGCCGGCTCGTCGGCCTACGCGAGGCCCCCAAGCTCGGGCTCATCACCCTGCTGGCCCGCGCTCGCGAGCAGTTCCTCGCCATCGGCGCGGCGCTGGCCGCCGACGGCCGCCTGGAGCGGGCCGACGATGTCGTCTTCCTCGACCTGTTCACGCTGCGCGACGCCATCGGCGGCGCCGACCCGGCGCGGGTGCGGCGCGTCGTCGCCGCCAACCGGGCCGACTACGACGCCGAGCTGCGGCGCCGGCACGTGCCGCGGTTGCTGCTCAGCGACGGCACCGAGCTCGAGGCCCTCCCCCCGGTCGCAGGTGCGGCGGGCGCAGCCCCCGGGTCGGCCGCGCCCGACGACCCGCGGGTGCTCGTCGGCTCGCCGGCCTCGGCGGGAGTCGTCACGGCGACCGCGCGGGTCGTCACCGAGCCCGTCGGAGCGCAGCTGGAGCCGGGGGAGATCCTCGTGGCACCCTCTACCGATCCGGGGTGGACGCCGCTCTTCCTCACCGCAGGGGGCCTCGTCATGGAGATGGGCGGGTCCAACAGCCACGGCGCGGTCGTCGCCCGCGAATACGGCATCCCCGCCGTTGTCGGCCTCGCGCACGCGGCGACCCGGCTGCGCACTGGCCAGCGGATCACCGTCGACGGGTCCGCCGGCACCGTGACCCCGGACTGACCCTGGACTGACCCTGGACTGGCCGTGCAGTAGAAGAACCGGCGGGCACGGCCGCGCCCAGCGGGCCGCGGGGCCCTCAGCGCCGCGGGCGCAGCAGCAGCCGGAACACCCACGTGCTCGGCACCTGCCGCCCCGTCGCGAGGTAGACGACGTTCGAGTCCGAGAAGAGGCTCCCCGAGAGCATCGCGAAGCCGATGTCGCGCCCGCACAAGAAGAGCTGGTCGCCGCGCTGCAGCGGCTCCCCCAGATCGGGCGCGTAGAGGGTCGTATCGCCCCGGATGATCCCCAGCGCGGCGACCGGCAGCTTGCGCCCACGGTCGTGGGGGTCGAGCAGCAGCTGCCCGAGGGTCAGCTCGCCGGTGCGCAGCCACCGGTCGACGGCCGGCGCCTCCCGGCCGTCGATCGTCACGAGCATCGTCGCGGGCGCCTTCGACCCGCAGCGCAGGCGGATGGCTTTGAGCACCCCCAGCGACCACTCCTCGTCCTGCTCGGTGGCCTGCTCGACGAACTCCCACAGGTGCGGGTCCACGATGCGGGCGAGGGTCTCGCGGGCCACGAGCTGCGTCGGGATGAAGACCGAGTCGGGATCGAACGCCTCGAGCAGCGCCTCGTTGCGGATCGTGCTCTGGCGCACGCAGATATAGAGCCCACCGTTCTGCTGGCGGGCGTGCGCGGCCGACGACAGGTTCGTCGCGTCGCGGCGCGCCCCCGCGACGAAACCGACCGCGTCGGCGACGTCGGGGTGCCCGTCGTCCGGGTCGGCGATCGCCACGGCCATCCCGGCCCGCCGCAGGTCGTGGGCGACCTCCTGCCCGAAGTGGTCGTCGGCGACGACGACCCAGCGCCCGCCGGCCAGTCCCTCGCGACGCGGCGGCAGCGGCGTGCCCGGCTCGGAGATGAGCCACGTGACGAGCTGGTAGGTGACCGGCTTGAGCAGCGCGAGCGTGAGATAGGCGCCGTAGCGGTCGTAGGGGTTGATGACCGCGGTCGGCGCGAAGTCGTCCATGCGTTCGGCGGTGGCCCGGTCGTTGCAGCGCGCGATGACCGGCACCTCGGGGCGCAGGAGGTGCACGGCCATGACGATCGCGAGGTTGGTCTCGTCGTCGTCGGTGAGGGCGACGACACCCTTGCAGCGCTTGTGCCCGAGGCCCGCGAGGCCGAGCACGGCAGGGTTCGCGCCGTCGGCGTCGATGCCCGGGGTGTCGACGGTCAGCGATTCGGTCGCCAGGGCCGCGATCCGGCGCTGGTCGCCGTCGACGACGACGAATCGATGCCGCAGCTCGTCGAGCACCAGGCCGACACGCCGACCCGCCTGCCCGTAGCCGACGACGATGACGAACGGCTCCCGCAGGCGCGCCACCTTGCGCCGGAACCGCTGGTTGTGCACCGCTTCGCGGAACGCCGGCTCCTGGATGAGCGAGAGCACCGCGCCGATCGCATACGCCCAACCGAGCACCGAGGCGTAGATCGTCACGACCACCCACATGCGCTGCGGGATCGTGAAGGAGTAGGGCGTCTCGCCGAAGCCGATCGTCGTCGCCGTGTAGCTGATGACGTAGAACGAGTCGAAGAGGGTCAAATGGTGCAGGTTGCCGTCGGCGTCGACCCCGGGGATGAGGGTCAGCCCGAGCACCGACACGGAGAACGTCACGATGATGACGACGAACGGGCCACGCATGCGGCGCAGCACGAGGAAGATCGCGTCGGTCGTCGGCACGTCGGTCGGGGCCTCCACGGCCACCCGCCGCAGCCCGGTCGACACCGCAGGCCGGCGCCGGACCATGAGCATGAGCAGCGGGTTCACGACGGCAGCCCGGGCGTCAGTGCCGTCGGAACGACACGGTCTCGATGACGAGGAGCACGACCGAGACGATGTTGGCGAAGAGCGCCCCACCCGACATCGACACGACCGACGCCATGTCCTGGGGCATGACGCCCTCGGCCTGCACCTGCGAGGCCCAGATCCACACGATCGCCGCGGCGATGAGCTGGATGTCGGCGACGAGGCTCGTGGCCAGGTGCACCGCGCCGATCTGGGTGCGGTCGCCGAACTTCAGCACGGTGGCGATGAGGCTGACGACCGTCGCGGCATAGAGCTCGTAGATGTTGTGCATGTGCACGACGGAGATGTCGCCGATGAAGAATCCGAAGTTCAACGTCGCCGCGAGGAGCACGAAGAACCCGAAGACGACTTTCTCGAGGTTCACGCAGGCAGGATAGCCGCGCCGACCTGCCGAGACCCTGCCACGACCTGCCGAGACCCTGCCGAGACCCTGTCGAGACCGCGGCGCGGCGCCGCGCACCGCGGCGCAGTAGCCTCCGAGGGGTGAGCGCTGCACCTTTCGATGCCACGAATCCCGACGCCCACGCCGGGGGCCAGTCCCTCGGCGCCACGCCCGCGGACGGCACGGCCACGACATCCTCGCCTGCCCCCGCCATCGACACCCTCGGCGCGCTGCGCGCCAGCGGCCACGTGGCCAAGAGCCTGCGCGAGGAGATCCGCGACAACCTGCTCGCGGCGCTCGCCGACGGGCGCGACCCGTGGCCGGGCCTGCACGGCTTCGACGACACGGTCCTCCCCCAGCTCGAGCGGGCCCTCATCGCGGGGCACGACGTCGTGCTGCTCGGCGAGCGCGGCCAGGGCAAGACCCGGCTGCTGCGCACGCTCGTCGGCCTGCTCGACGAGTGGACCCCGGTCATCGCCGGCTCCGAGCTGGGCGAGCACCCCTACGAGCCGATCACGCACGCCTCGCAGCGGCGGGTCGCCGAGCTCGGTGACGCCCTGCCGGTCGCGTGGCGCCACCGCGACGACCGGTATGGCGAGAAGCTCGCCACCCCCGACACCTCGGTCGCCGACCTCATCGGCGACGTCGACCCCATCAAGGTCGCGCAGGGCCGCACGCTCGGCGACCCCGAGACGATCCACTACGGGCTCATCCCCCGCTCGCACCGCGGCATCGTCGCCGTCAACGAGCTGCCCGACCTCGCCGAGCGCATCCAGGTCGCGATGCTCAACGTCATGGAGGAGCGCGACATCCAGATCCGCGGCTACACGCTGCGCCTCCCGCTCGACGTGCTCGTCGTCGCCTCCGCGAACCCCGAGGACTACACGAACCGCGGCCGGATCATCACGCCGCTCAAGGACCGGTTCGGGGCGCAGATCCGCACCCACTACCCGGTGGCGCTGGCCGACGAGGTGGCGGTCATCGCCCAGGAGGCGCAGCTCGTCGCGCGGGTGCCGGACACGCTCGTCGAGATCATCGCCCGCTTCACACGGGCGCTGCGCGAGTCGCCGTCGATCGATCAGCGCTCGGGGGTGTCGGCGCGCTTCTCGATCGCGGGGGTCGAGACGGTGGCGGCCGCCGCTCGGCACCGGGCCGCGCGCCGCCACGAGGTGCACGCGGTCGCGCGGGTCGTCGACCTCGCCGCGGCGGCGCAGGTGCTGCGCGGCAAGGTCGAGTTCGAGTCCGGGGAGGAGGCCCGGGAGCAGGAGGTGCTCGACTACCTGCTGCGCACCGCGACCGCCGCGACCGTGCGCGAACACCTCGCCGGCGTCGACCTCGGCCCCATCGTGTCGATGATCGAGGACGGCGCGCTCATCACGACGGGCGAGCAGGTGTCGGCACGCGAGTTCCTCGACGGGCTGCCGCGGATCGCGCGGCCGACCTATCACGAGATCGCCACCCGGCTGCACGCGCAGGACGACGGTGAGCGGGCGGCAGCCATCGAATTGGCCCTCGAGGGGCTGTATCTCGCGCGGCGCATCAGCAAGGACGTCGACGGCGACCGGACGGTCTACGGGTGAGCGGGCGGGCGGCGCGCTACGGCCGGTATGCCGGGGGGCCCGATCCCCTGGCGCCGCCGGTCGACCTCGGCGAGGCGCTGGCGGCGATCGGCGAGGACGTCATGGCCGGCACGTCGCCGCAGCGGGCGCTGCGCGAATACCTGCGGCGCGGTGCCGGCGAACGCACCGGGCTCGACGAGCTGGGGCGTCGGGTCGCCGCGCGGCGCCGCGAGCTGCTGGGCCGGCACCGGCTCGACGGCACCCTGCAGGAGGCCAAGGAACTGCTCGATCAGGCCGTGCTCGCCGAGCGCAAGCAGCTGGCGCGGGACCTCGACGACGACGCACGGTTCGCGGAGCTGCGCATCGAAAGCCTGCCGCCCTCGACCGCCGCGGCGGTGCGGGAGCTGTCGGACTATGCGTGGCGCAACTCGCAGGCGCGCGAGGCCTACGACCAGATCAAGGAGCTGCTCGGGCGGGAGGTGCTCGACCAGCGGTTCGCGGGCATGAAGCAGGCGCTGCAGGGCGCGACCCCGCAGGACCGCGAGGACGTGCAGCGCATGCTCGCCGACCTCAACGAGCTGCTCGAGGCGCGGCGCCGCGGCGAGGACGTCGAGCAGCGCTTCAGGGATTTCATGGCTGAGCACGGCGACTTCTTCCCCGATGATCCGAAGAACGTCGACGAGCTCATCGACTCCCTCGCCGCGCGGGCCGCCGCCGCGTCGCGGCTGCGCAACTCGCTGACCCCGGCGCAGCGCGAGGAGCTCGACGCCCTGGCCGAGCAGGCTTTCGGCTCACCAGAACTCATGCAGGCGCTGGCGCGCATGGACGACAACCTGCGCGAGCTGCGGCCGGGGCAGGACTGGCGCCGCGCCGAGCACTTCTCGGGCGACGACGCGCTCGGGCTCGGCGAGGGCACGGGTGCCCTGCAGGACATCGCCGACCTCGAGGGGCTCGCCGACCAGCTCGCCCAGGAGCACCCGGGGGCGTCCCTGGGCGACATCGACCTCGACGCGCTCGCCCGCCAGCTCGGTGCGGGCGCGGCCGCCGACGTGCAGGGGCTGGCCGAGCTCGAGCGGGCGCTGCGGGAGTCGGGGCTGCTGACGCGCGCGCCGGACGGGTCGCTGCGGCTCTCGCCGCGGGCGATGCGGCGGCTCGGCAAGACCCTGCTGCGCGACGCCACCGACCGGCTGTCGGCGCGCACCGGCTCCCGCGACGCGCACCGGGCGGGAGCGGCGGGCGAGTTCTCGGGCGCGACGCGGGAGTGGCAGTTCGGCGACACCGAGCCGTGGGACGTCACGCGGACCGTGACCAACGCCGTGCTGCGGGAGGCGTCGCGGGGCGCGGTGTCGCCCGCCGGCACACCGGGCGCGGCGCGGGACGCGACCTCGGCCGGCCGCCGATCCGGCGGCGAGATCGCTTCTCGGCCAGTGCGGCTCGAGATCGGCGACGTCGAGATCAGCCAGACCGAGGCACGCACCCGGGCGGCGGTCGCGCTGCTCGTCGACACCTCCTTCTCGATGGTGATCGAGGGGCGCTGGGTGCCGATGAAGCGCACCGCCCTCGCGCTGCACCACCTCGTGTCGACGCGGTTCCGCGGCGACGAGCTGCAGGTCGTGACGTTCGGGCGAGAGGCCCGCAGCGTGGGGATCGACGAGCTCGTCGGGCTCGACGGCGCGTGGGAGCAGGGCACGAACCTGC
>JBDIAP010000078.1:0-18019 GCA_039812485.1 Kineosphaera sp. | reverse complement strand
CGCCGAGGTCGTGGACCTCCTCGCGGCGCTGCAGCAGTCGGTCGAGCGTGCCAAGGCCACCCGCGCCTCGGGCCCGGGATCGGCCGCGTCGGCCCGCGCCGACAGCGACGACGAGGACGACGAGGCCGACGGGGACGACGAGCCCGACGAGGACGACGAGGCCGACGGGGACGATAAGGGCGCCAAGAACAGTCAGAAGTCCGCGCCGGAGTCGACCAAGAAGACGGCGAAGAAGGCGAGTTCGCGTCGGGGCGGCACCCGCAAGGCCGGGTGAGGCGTCCGGCGATGAGCCCCGCCGCGCCCGGTAGCGTGTCGATGCGCCGATTCGAGGCGGCCCCGATCGGGTCGGGGTCCCCATGGGGATCGAACTCGACGCGCGCCGCCGACAGGGGAGAGGGACATGCCAGGAGCGACCATGCGTCGCGACGTGCCTGACGTCAGCGCGTCGGCTGATCCGGCGCGCCCGCAGCGAGCGCCGCGGCGCCGCGCGGGCGAGCGCGTGCCGCGCCCCCTGGGCTCCGCGCGGCCGCCCTCGGCCGGCCAGGAGCTCTTCGCGCGCTCCCTCATCTGGGCCTATGTCCTCGGGGTGGTCGCCTCGATCGTGCTGTGGGTGCTCGTGCACCGGCGCTACGCCCGCCTCAATTGGGTGGAGGTGCTCTATTGGCTCGTCAACATCCCGGTGTCGGGGTCGCTGCTGTCGATCGTGCTCCTCGCCCTGACGACCCGCATGCTCGTCGGGCGCAAGCGCGCGGGCCTCGGCGTGGTCGCCGTCTTCCAGCTGCTCGGTCTCGTCTCCGCCGTCGCGGGGGTCGCGCAGCTCGCCGCGTTCCCCGAGACGGTGCCGGCGGTCTTCGACGACGTGTGGTCGCTGCGCTTCCTCTTCGGGCCGGGACTGGATCTGCTGGCCGGGTGCGTCGGCGCGGTGCTCCTGTGGGCGTGCTGGTGGGTGCGGCGATCGTTCCCCGGGCGGCTGCGCCGCGGCTCGTGGGCGGCGTTCATCGGCACGGTGATCGTCGGGCTCATCATCGCGACACTCATCACGTGGATCGGCGTGCGCTTCGCCGTGCCGGGCCGGCCGACCTGGCCCATCGTGGGCTCGATCATCGGGCAGGTCACCGGGGTCGCGGGGCCTTTCGACGGCCACGGGCTGCGGCTGCCGGTGTGGATCACGCAGGTGGCCTCGATCGTCATGGCGCTCGCCCTCATCCTCGGCGCCTTCCTCTTCACCCGCTCGGCGGCGAACCCCAACCGGTGGACCGGCGATCGCGAACTCGCCCTACGGCGCCTGCTCGCCGCCTACGGGGAGGAGGACTCGCTCGGCTATTTCTCGACGCGGCGCGACAAGTCGGCCGTCTTCAGCGCCGACGGACGGGCCGCGGTCACCTACGAGGTCGTCGCGGGGGTGTCCCTGGCCAGCGGTGACCCGGTCGGTGCGCCCGACGCGTGGGCCGACGCGATCGCGGCGTGGAAGGGCGAGGCGCGGTTCTACGGCTGGATCCCGGCGGTGCTCGCTGCAGGGGAGGCGGGCGCTCGGGCCTATGCGGCGGCCGGCTTCGACGTGCTCGCCCTCGGTGACGAGGCCATCCTGACCCCCGACCACTACCGCATCAACAACACGTCGATGAGCGCCGTGCGGCGCGCGGCCGCGCGAGCGAGGTCGGCCGGGCTCACGGTGCGGCTGCGTCGGCAGTCGGAGCTGAGCGCCGACGAGCTGGCCCAGGTCGTGCGCGACGCCGACGCCTGGCGCGACGGTGAGGTCGAGCGCGGCTTCTCGATGGCTCTCGACCGCCAGGGCGACCCCGCTGACGGGCGGATCGTGCTCGTCACCGCCCACGACCGCGACGACCGGCTCGTCGGGCTGCTCTCGTTCGTGCCGTGGGGCACCAAGGGGCTGTCGCTGGACCTCATGCGCCGCTCACCCGCCGCGCCGAACGGCACCAACGAGCTGCTCGTCAGCGACCTCATGGCCCGCGCCGGTGATCTCGGTGTCTCGCGGGTGTCGCTGAACTTCGCCTTCCTGCGCGGGGTGTTCGCCGACGCCGAACGGCTCGGCGCCGGCATGCTCACCCGCTTCAACTCCTCGCTGCTGGGCGTCTTCGACCGCTTCTTCCAGCTGGAGCGCCTCTATCGGGCCAACCAGAAGTTCGAGCCCACCTGGGTGCCGCGCTATGTCTGCATCGACTCGCGCGTGTCGATCCCGCAGGTCGCGATCGCCTGCGGCGTCGCCGAGGGCTTCCTGCCTCGGCCGGGCTGGCGGCGGCGCACGCCGAGCCTCGATGCCGAGCACCTCGCGGCCGTGCGGGAGCTGGCCACCGCGCCGCCCGTCGACGTCGCCTCCCTCGCGCCCGCCCGGGGCGACCAGACCCGAGTGCGCTTCGCCCACCTGGAGGAGCTTCGGCACGACCGCCCGACCCCGGTAGCAGGCCCGGCCGCCTCCCCGGACGCCCCGGCACCCGCCGGCGAGTGCGCGGCCTACGACCACCCCTATGCGCCGGGCTCGTGCGCCGCGATCGACGTCGCGGACCTCACGCCCGCGATCTGGCAGGCGGGCGCGGCGGTGCGCGTCAGCGGCCGGGTGCGCACGGTGCGCGATCACGGCGGCGTCGTCTTCGTGCGGCTGGTCAGCGCGGAGCGGGCGGTGCAGCTCGTGCTCGAGCGGGACGCGCTGGGCGTCGCCGCGCTGCGCGACTTCTGCCGTCTGGTCGACATCGGCGACCTCCTGCTCGTCGACGCCGTCCCCGGCGCGAGCCGCAACGGCACCCCGTCGCTGCTCGTCACGCGCTGGCGGGTGCTGGCCAAGGCGCTGCACCCGGTGCCGTTCGGCTCGTTCACCGACCCGGACCTGCGGCTACGGCGCCGCTCGACCGACCTCATCGTGCACCCCGAGGGGGCCCGGCTCCTGCGGCTGCGCAGCGCCGTCGTCACCTCGCTGCGACGCACCCTCGACACCTCGGGCTTCCTCGAGGTCGAGACGCCTGTGCTGCACCCCGTGCACGGCGGGGCGTCGGCGCGGCCCTTCACGACGTTCATCAACGCCTACGGGGTCGACCTCTATCTGCGCATCGCGCCGGAGCTCTATCTCAAGCGGCTCGTCGTGGCGGGCCTGGGTCCCCTGTATGAGATCGGGCGCAACTTCCGCAACGAGGGCGCCGACAACACGCACAACCCTGAGTTCACGTCGCTGGAGGCCTACGAGCCGTTCGGCGACTACACGACGATGCGCCGGCTCACCCAGCGGCTCGTGCAGGACGCGGCGACGAGCGTGCACGGCGCCCCGCTGCTGCCGCTGCGGCTGCCCGCGGATCTGCGCGACGCCGCGGCCCGGGGGGAGCGAGTCGTCGTGCCGCCCGCCGGCACCCCCGAGGGCGACGCGATCGAGACCCGGCTCGTCGACGTCTCCGGCGAGTGGCCCGTGGTCACCGTGCTCGACGCCGTGAGCGCAGCCGTCGGGCAGGAGGTGCGCCTCGACGGGGACTTCGAGGAACTGCTGGAGATCGCGCGCCGCCACGGGGTCGAGATCGGGCCGCACATGGGCCCCGGCGCGGTCATCGAGGAGCTCTACGGCGAGCTCGTCGAGCCCGCCACGGTCTATCCGACCTTCTACGTCGACTTCCCGGTCGAGACGTCGCCGCTGGCGGGTGCCCACCGTAGCGAGCCGGGGCTCGCGGAGCGCTGGGACCTGGTCGTCGCCGGGCTCGAGCTCGGCACCGCCTACAGCGAGCTCAACGATCCCGTCGAGCAGCGCCGCCGGCTCACCGAGCAGTCGCTCAAGGCCGCGGCCGGTGACGTCGAGGCGATGCAGGTCGACGAGGACTTCCTGCGGGCCCTCGAGATGGGCATGCCTCCGACCGGCGGGCTGGGCATCGGTGTCGACCGGCTCGTCATGGTGCTCACCGGCACAGCGATCCGCCAGGTGCTGACCTTCCCCTTCGTGCGGCCGACCGGGCGGCACCGCGGCTGACGGGCGTTCGGGCGCCCGAGCCGCTCCGAGGCGATTTCGCCGAGAGCGGAACGTGAGCGTGTGCGGCTCAAGGAGCGGAACAGGACGGGCAAGGGTGGCGTTGTGCTCTCGTGGACACCCGGGAGAGCCGAATGGAAACCGGGCGTGAGAGGCATGGTTAGCATCGAGGTATCTCGATGAACGAGGGAGCGAGAACATGTTCGAAAGGTTCACCGACCGGGCCCGACGGGTGGTCGTGCTGGCGCAGGAAGAGGCGCGCCTGCTCAACCACAACTACATCGGGACCGAGCACATCCTTCTCGGCCTCATCCACGAGGGCGAGGGAGTCGCAGCCAAGGCGCTGGAGAGCCTCGGGATCTCGCTCGACGCGGTCCGCGAGCAGGTGCAGGACATCATCGGTCAGGGCCAGCAGGCCCCGTCCGGGCACATCCCCTTCACTCCGCGCGCCAAGAAGGTGCTCGAGCTGAGCCTGCGCGAGGCGCTGCAGCTGGGCCACAACTACATCGGCACCGAGCACATCCTGCTGGGCCTCATCCGCGAGGGTGAGGGCGTCGCCGCGCAGGTGCTCGTCAAGCTGGGCGCCGACCTCAACAAGGTGCGCCAGCAGGTCATCCAGCTGCTGTCCGGCTACCAGGGCAAGGAGCCGGCCGGCGCCAGCGTCGGGGGCCAGTCGAGCCAGGAGGCGACCCCCGCCGGGTCGCTCGTGCTCGACCAGTTCGGTCGCAACCTCACGCAGGCCGCGCGCGAGAACAAGCTGGACCCGGTCATCGGGCGCAGCAGCGAGATCGAGCGGGTCATGCAGGTGCTCTCGCGGCGCACGAAGAACAACCCGATCCTCATCGGCGAGCCCGGTGTCGGCAAGACCGCCGTCGTCGAGGGTCTGGCGCAGGACATCGTCAAGGGCGAGGTGCCCGAGACGCTCAAGGACAAGCACATTTACACGCTCGACCTCGGCGCCCTGGTCGCCGGTTCGCGCTACCGCGGTGACTTCGAGGAGCGCCTCAAGAAGGTGCTCAAGGAGATCCGCACTCGTGGCGACATCATCCTGTTCATCGACGAGATCCACACGCTCGTCGGGGCGGGGGCCGCGGAGGGTGCGATCGACGCGGCGTCGATCCTCAAGCCGATGCTCGCTCGCGGTGAGCTGCAGACGATCGGCGCGACGACGCTCGACGAATACCGCAAGCACATCGAGAAGGACCCGGCGCTGGAGCGTCGCTTCCAGCCGATCCAGGTCGCGGAGCCGACGCTGGCGCACGCCATCGAGATCCTCAAGGGTCTGCGCGACCGCTACGAGGCGCACCACCGTGTCTCGATCACCGACGGGGCGCTCGTCGCGGCGGCCAACATGGCCGACCGTTACATCAACGACCGCTACCTGCCGGACAAGGCGATCGACCTCATCGACGAGGCGGGCGCGCGGCTGCGCATCCGCCGCATGACGGCGCCGCCGGACCTGCGCGAGTTCGACGACAAGATCGCGCACGTGCGCCGCGAGAAGGAGGCGGCGATCGACGGGCAGGACTTCGAGAAGGCCGCCAAGCTGCGTGACGACGAGCGCCGCCTCATCGAGGCCAAGAACAAGCGCGAGAAGGAGTGGAAGTCCGGCGACATGGACGTCGTCGCCGAGGTCGACGAGGAGCTCATCGCCGAGGTGCTGGCCGCGTCGACCGGCATCCCGGTCTTCAAGCTCACCGAGGAGGAGAGCTCGCGGCTGCTCAACATGGAGGACGAGCTGCACAAGCGGATCGTCGGCATGGACGACGCGATCAAGGCGCTCTCGCAGGCGATCCGGCGCACCCGCGCCGGCCTGAAGGACCCCCGTCGTCCGGGCGGGTCGTTCATCTTCGCCGGCCCGACCGGTGTCGGCAAGACGGAGTTGGCCAAGACGCTCGCGGAGTTCCTCTTCGGCGATGAGGACAGCCTCATCACGCTCGACATGTCCGAGTTCGCCGAGAAGCACACGGTCTCGCGGCTCTTCGGCTCGCCTCCCGGCTACGTCGGCTATGAGGAAGGTGGCCAGCTCACCGAGAAGGTGCGGCGCAAGCCGTTCTCGGTCGTGCTCTTCGACGAGGTCGAGAAGGCGCACGCCGACATCTTCAACAGCCTGCTGCAGATCCTGGAGGACGGGCGCCTCACCGACGCCCAGGGCCGGGTCGTCGACTTCAAGAACACCGTCATCATCATGACGACGAACCTCGGCACCCGGGACATCTCCAAGGCCGTCTCGCTCGGCTTCTCGGCGGGCAACGACGCGGCCTCCAGCTACGAGCGCATGAAGAACAAGGTGACGGACGAGCTCAAGCAGCACTTCCGGCCCGAGTTCCTCAACCGTGTGGACGACACGATCGTCTTCCCGCAGCTCAAGGAGGAGGAGATCGTCCAGATCGTCGACCTCATGATCGCCCGGCTCGACGAGCGCCTCAAGGACAAGGACATGGGCATCGAGCTCACGCCCGCGGCCAAGAAGCTGCTCGCCAAGAAGGGCTACGACCCGGTGCTGGGCGCCCGTCCGCTGCGGCGCGCGATCCAGCGCGACATCGAGGACGTGCTGTCCGAGAAGATCCTCTACGGGCAGGTGCTGTCCGGCGAGATCGTCGGGGTCGACGTCGAGGGCGAGGGCGACGACGTGCACTTCGTCTTCCACGGCACGAAGAAGGAGCCGACGCCCGCGACCGTGCCCGCCCATGCGGCCGGCAGCGACCGCGAGGGCCCGGACCACATCGCCGGGGTCGGCGGCGGCGGTGCTGCCGGGGCCGCGGCGCCCGAGGCAGGGGCCGGAGAGGCCTGATCGGGCGACGAGCCGACAGCAGTCGTGACGTCAGAGGGGCCGGGTGGGTGCACCCGGCCCCTCTGCTCGTCTGCCTGACCTGGCGAGCGCGTCGGCCGTGTCGGGACCGGGCGGACCAGTGGCCGGTCAGGGGCCGGCGCAGGCCGCGACGATGATCTCGGCGATGACCTCGGGGTGGCTGTACATCGGGAACTGGCCCGCTCCGTCGACCTGGGTGACGTCGATGGGCGGGTCGTAGCGCTCCAGCTCGAACTCCAGCGCCTCGCTGCGGTAGTCCCAGCTCTCCGTGCCCGTGACGATGTGCAGCGGCACCTGTAGGCGCTCGTAGAGGCTTCGGTCGGGAAACAGCGGGTCGTCGGGCGCGAACTCGTAGGGGGCGAGGATCCCCGCGCTGCCCGGGCTCGTGCTCCACCCGCCCGGCACCTCCCGCAGGCCGGAGCGGACCTCGCTCTCGAGGTCCGCGGACTCGTCGACCATCCAGTCGGTGCGGATGCTCGCGACCTTGCTGCGCACGAGTTCCTCGATCTCCTCGGGAGTCGTGACCACCGAGTCGAGCCGGAACCGCTCGCGGAAGTAGGCGACCATCTGCGGCGACCTGATGACCTCGATCTCCTCCTCGATCTGGGCGCGCGTCGGCTGGAGGGTGCCGTTGATCGTGACGAGGGCGCGGTAGGCGTCCGGCTCCTCGACCGCTGCCGCGAGCCCGAGCACCGCGCTGATCCAGCCGGCCAGCACGAGCACGGGCCGGCGCAGGCCGAAGGCACGGGACACGAGCGCGATGTCGCGCCGGCCCGCGGTGCCCGGCAGCGGGGCGGCGGTGCTGCACGCGTGTGCGCGCATCGCCGGCGCGATCGCCCGCACTCGACCTGCCAGGGCGCGGACCGTGCTGCGCCATTCGAGGGGGCTCAGGCCCACGTGGTGCACGAGCAGCACGTCGGGGCCGGCGCCACCGAAGTCGATGACGCGCAGCTCGCCACCCTCGGGCGCCGCGAGCTCCACGCACTCCATACCTGGCATGCCTACCACCGTGACAGATGCACGCGCCGGTCGAGCGGCGGATCGGCGGTGATCTCGCGTCGTGAACGCTCGGCCCGCCGATGCCTGCGGCGGCCCGAATGTCCCTGGCGGGCAAGGAGTTGCCTGACGACACGACGTTGCCTGACGACACGACGTTGCCTGACGACACGACGTTGCCGGGCGGCGCCGAGTGGACCGCCCCCGCGCCGTAGGGGTGCTCAGCGCGGCAGCGCGAAGAGCTCGGGCCCCCCGGCCCGCCCGCAGGGCTCGGCGAGCCCGTCCTGCACGAGGGCGTGCAGCAGCCGGTCGGCTCGCACCCGGTCCTGCGGCCACGCGGTGAGCAGCGCATCGCGCTCGACCGGGGCGGGTGCGGCGCGCAGCACGGCCATGAGCGCACCGCGCACCTGCCGGTCGGTGCCGTGCCAGGCCTGGGACCGGCGCGCGGGACCGTCGTGCGGCGGCGCGCCGGCCAGCTGCC
Organism: Kineosphaera sp.; assembly: GCA_039812485.1. GTDB lineage: Bacteria > Actinomycetota > Actinomycetes > Actinomycetales > Dermatophilaceae > Kineosphaera. The sequence continues at coordinate 9,772 of JBDIAP010000078.1, read as the reverse complement.
ACGCGCACCGCGAGGCGATCGGGCACTCGCGGCAGCTGGGCCCGCGCGCCGTGCAGACCAGCGCCCCGAGCTCCATGATCGCGACGTTCCAGCGAGCGGCCCGCGCGTCCCCGACCGGTAGGAGGTGGCGCGCCAGCGCGCTCTCGGCGGCGGTGAGCGCGGGGGCGGCCAGGGCTGCGCCGGTGACGGCCCGGGCCTGCACCCGGCGCACGTTGGTGTCGACGACCACGCTGCGTCGCCCGAAGGCGAAGGCGGCGACGGCGGCGGCGGTGTAGGCGCCGACGCCCGGAAGCGTCAGCAACACCTCGACGTCGGAGGGGACCTCGCCACCGTGGTCGCGCACCATGGCCGTGGCGGCCGCGTGCAGCCGCAGCGCCCGGCGCGGGTAGCCCAGCCGATCCCAGAGCCGCACAGCCTCGCCGGGGGAGTCCGCGGCCAGGTCGGCGGGCGTCGGCCAGCGCTCCATCCACTGCCGCCAGGCGGGCTCCACCCGGCTCAGCGGCGTCTGCTGCGACATGACTTCGGAGCAGAAGACGCCCCACGCGCTCGCGTCCGGGCGGCGCCACGGCAGGTCGCGGCCGTGCTCGTCATACCAGGCCAGGACCAGGTCGTGCAGGTCGGTGTGGTCGTGCAGGTCGGTGTGGGGGCCGGCGGTGCTCACGATCAGATGTAGCGCTCGAGGATGCTGGACTCGGCGAGCCGCGACAGGCCCTCGCGCACCGCGCGGGCGCGGCCCTCGCCGACGCCGTCGACGGTCTGCAGCTCGTCGAGGCTCGCCGAGAGCAGGCGTTGCAGGCTGCCGAAGTTGTCGACGAGCCGGTCGCGGATGACCCCGGGCAGGCGCGGCACCTTCGACAGCAGCCGGTAACCGCGGGGGCTGACGGTCTCGTCGAGGGTCTCGGGCAGGGTCGAGTGGCCGAGGGCGGCGGCGCTGGCGCCCAGGTCGAGGAGGTCGGGCGCCGAGAGGCTGGCCATGCTGTCGAGCACGTCGCGCACCCCGCGGCTGGAGTCGCCGGGCAGGTAGTCGCGGATGACGAGGTCGCGCTCGTCGTGCACGCCGGCGATGAGCTCCTCGAGCTGCAGGGTGAGCAGCCGCCCGTCGGTGCCGAGCTCGATGACGTAGCCGCTGACCTCGGCGTTGATGCGTCGCACCATCTCGAGCCGCTGGAGCACGGCGGTGACGTCGCGGACCGTGACGAGGTCTTCGATCTCGAGCGCCGACAGGGTGCCGGTCACCTCGTCGAGCCGGTTCTTGTAGCGCTCCAACGTCTGCAGCGCCTGGTTGGCCTTGGACAGGATGACCGCGGAGGCCTCGAGCACGTGCCGCTCACTGCCCACGTAGAGAGCGGCGAGCGACATCGACTGGCTCACCGACACGACGGGGAAGCCGGTCTGCTTGGCCGTGCGCTCGGCGGTGCGGTGCCGCGTGCCCGACTCGCTGGTCTCGATCGAGGCGTCCGGCAGGAGCTGCGTCGCGGCCCGCACGATGCGGGTCAGTGACGAGTCGAGCACGACCGCGCCGTCCATCTTGGCCAGCTCGCGCAGGCGGGTGGCGGAGAAGCCGATGTCCAGCGGGAAGCCGCCGGTCGCGATCTGCTCGACGCGTTCGTCGTGACCGAGCACGACGAGGGCGCCGGTGCGGCCCCGGATGATGCGCTCGATCGCGTCGCGCAGCTCGGTGCCGGGGGCCACCGCCGCCAGCGTCGCGCGCATCAGGTCGCCTGAGCCACGATCCACGCGATCGTCCTTCCGTTGCGGCTGTCCCCCCGGACCGGTGCGGCGGGCCCTGCCCACGCCCGACGGCGGCAGACGCACGCCAGCGGTCGCGGCGGATGCGTCGACCCCGGCTTCAGGGTGATCCCCCTGGTGGGCGGGGCCACCGCAGGGATCGGGGCAGGGAACGATGAAGCACACCGTGTCCACATCTTAGACAATGTGTCGCGAAATGCGGTCATGGCGCCGCCGACCCCGCGACGGCCGCCCGCACCGCTGCCCGGACGTCGTCCACCTCGACGAGGCGCAGCCCGCGGGGGATCTCATCGGGCTCGACGCAGGACGCCGGCACGATCGCGCGCCGAAAACCCAGCCGGGCCGCCTCCCGCAGGCGCCGCGGCAGGCCGCCGACCCGCCGGATCTCGCCCGCGAGGCCGACCTCGCCGACGGCGATCGTGTGCGGCACCGGTGTCGCGTCGAGGCAGGAGCCGGCCATCGCCAACGCCAGCGCCAGATCGGCCGCGGGCTCGGAGAGCCGCACGCCGCCGACGGTCGAGGCGTAGCAGTCGGACTTGCCGACCCGCAGTGCGGCGTGCCGCTCGAGGACGGCGAGAATCATCGCCGCCCGCGAGGAGTCGAGCCCGCTCGTCGTGCGCCGCGGCGCCGGGGCCGTCGTCGCCGTCAGCAGCGCCTGCACCTCGCAGACCAGCGGCCGCCGGCCCTCGAGCGTCACGGTGATGCTCGTGCCGGGAACCGCGCGGTCGCGCGCCGACAGGAAGAGGCCGCTGGGGTCGGGCAGGCCGAGGATGCCGCGCTCGCCGAGCTCGAAGCAGCCGACCTCGTCGGTCGGCCCGTAACGGTTCTTCACCGCCCGCACGAGCCGCAGGCGCGAGTGGCGCTCGCCCTCGAACTGCACGACGACGTCGACGAGATGCTCCAGCACTCGCGGACCCGCGATCGCACCGTCCTTGGTGACGTGGCCGACGAGCAGCGTGGCCATGTCGCGCGCCTTGGCGGCCTGGATGAGGGCCGCGGCCACCTCACGCACCTGGGCGACGTTGCCCGCCGAGCCCTCGATGCGGTCGCTGGCCACCGTCTGCACCGAGTCGACGACGAGCAGGTGCGGGTCGAGCGCCTCGACGTGCGCCAACACCTGGGCCAGGTCGGTCTCGGCCGCGAGATAGAGGCGCTGCGCGAGCGCCCCGATGCGCTCGGCCCGCAGCCGCACCTGCCCGGCGGACTCCTCGCCGCTGACATAGAGCACCCGCCGCCCGGCGCCGGCGCCGCGGGCCGCGACGTCGAGCAGCAGGGTCGACTTGCCGATGCCCGGCTCGCCCGCGACGAGCACCACGGCCCCGGGCACGAGGCCCCCGCCGAGCACCCGGTCGAGCTCGCCGACGCCGCACGAGAGCGCCCGGGTGGCCTCGGCGTCGACCTGCGCGATCGGCAGTGCGGCCCGCGTCACCGAGGACGCGGCCGCGGTGCGCACGACGGGCGAGGCGCCGGCGCCCACCTCGTGCACCGTGCCCCACGCCTGGCACTCGCCGCAGCGACCCACCCAGCGCACCGCGCTCCACCCGCACTCGGCGCACCGGTAGGAGGGGCGCGGCGCCCTGGGCGGCGCGCCCCCGGACCTTGCGGACGTCGATCTCGTGGCCATGGCGCACACGGTAGGCGCGAGCACCGACAAGGTTCGCGACGCGTCGCCGACGCGCCGCTCGCAGGCCGGCGGGCGCGCGCCACGCGGGTCTGCTCAGCGGGCAGGATGGCGCCATGACCCGACGCGAGATCGACCCCACCGCCTACCGGCCATCGCAGGTCTATCGGCTGCTCACGGCGGTCGTCGTGCCCCGGCCGATCGCGTGGGTCAGCTCCCGGTCCGCCGACGGCGTCGACAACCTCGCGCCGCACTCCTTCTTCACGGTGGCGTGCTCCGACCCGCCGATCGTGCAGTTCACGTCGATCGGGGTCAAGGACACGCTGCGCAACGTGCGCGCGACCCGGGAGTTCATCGTCCATCTGGCGCCGCTGAGCCTCATCGACGCGGTCAACCTCTCGGGCGCCGACCAGCCGGCGCTGCTCAGCGAGTTCGACGTCACCGGCCTGGAGCGCGAGCCGGCCCTGGTCGTCGGCGCGGCCCGGGTCGCGGCCTCGCCGGTGGCGATCGAGTGCCGGCTGCACGCCACCCTCGAGCTCGGCGACTCCACGCTCGTGCTCGGGCGTGTCGTGCACATCGCGCTCGACGAGGAGGTGCTCGAAGCCGGTGCGGCCGGCGCCGACCACCTGCCGCACCCCGACGTCGAGGCGCTCGCGCCGCTCGCGCGCCTCGGTCGCGACGAGTGGGGGCTGCCCGGGCCCGTCCGGCGACTGACGCGGCCGAGGCACCCGGGCGGGCGCGACGCGGCCGTCGAGTCGTCGCAGCACCGATCCGGGGCCGGGCAGTCCCCCGGCGGTCGGGCCGTGGTCAGGGACTCTCGGGCATACTCTCCCGCCATGACCGACGCCACCGATCCCCAGTCCCAGCGCTCGCTGCCGGACCTGCCGGGCGACCCGACGCTCGCCGTGCGCACCGGCATCCCCCAGCCCTCGCCTGAGCAGCTCAACTCCCAGCTCGGTGACGGTGGCGTGGGCGACGCCGTGAGCGCGCAGCCCACCGACGACTCCAGCGCCGACCTGCTCGACGCCCGCGAGCGCAGCGGGTGGGACGAGGACACCGACGACGGCGCCGGTCAGCGCCGCGCCGAACGAGGGGAGTGAGTCGCGCCGGACGCGGGCGCGCGCCCGACCTCGTCGGACGCTCGCGGCCGGGGCCACACGCCGGTCAGAACCGGCGCCACCACAGGTTGACCGCGTAGTCCACCCCGGTCCCCGAGTGCGTGGCCAGGATGTCGCGCGCGAGCAGCGGGTCGAACTCGATGCCGACGACCGCCTCGAAGTCGGCGCGGGTCGGCTGTTCCCACCGGATCGTCAGGGGTCGCCGCTGCCACCCGCGGCGCGTCCAGTAGCGCTCGATCGCCGCGGGGTCGTAGGCGGGCCACTGCCGCCGGAACCAGCGCCCGAAGGTCGAGCGCGACGCGTCGTTGTCGATGACGAACGCCGTGCCGCCGGGCGTCATGACGCGCTCCAGCTCCTCCAGGCCGGGCTCGGCGCCGGGGCCGAAGAAATAGGCCCACCGGGCGTGGGCGATGTCGACGCTGCCGTCGAGCAGCGGGAGCTCCTGAGCGAGTCCTTCGAGGACCTCGACGCCCGACAGGTCGCGCACGCGGGCGCGGGCGGCCGCGACGAGGGGCGGGTGCGGTTCGACGCCGACGACACTCGCGGCGTCGGCGGCGAACATCGGCAGGTGGTAGCCCGACCCGCAGCCGATGTCGAGCACGCGGCGCCCCGCCCAGTCGGCGAGCTCGCGCATGGCGTCGGCGAGCAGCCCGTCGGGGTCGACGCCCCGGTTCTCCTGCTCGTAGACGTCCGGGTGTTCCCAGATGTTCGGGCTGGGTCGGGGCTGCTGGCTCACCGCGACATTGTGACTCGCCGGGCATCGCCGCAGGCCGCCGGGGCCGTTGGTCAGCCCCGCAGCCCCGACCCCGGTCGCGGGTGGCGCCAGCCGGCCGCCCGCGCCGCCAGGCTCGCCGGGTGCACGAGCAGCGGCAGCAGCGCGCGCCGCTCAGGTGTCGCCCGCGCCGCCTGCACGCCGAGCAGGTGCGCCTCGCAGCGGCGGGTCAGCTCGGCATAGGCGGCGGGCCCCATGAGCTCGACGAGTTCGTCGGCGTGGCTGACGAAGAGCGGCCGCCCGTGCTCGTGCGCGAGCGGCGACGTCGTGCAGTACCAGTCGAAGTCGTGCCCGCCCGGCCCCCAGTGCCCGCGCTCGTACTCGCCGATCGTCACCTCCAGGTAGGAGGTGTCGTCCGCCGACTCGACCGTGCGGTAGTCGCGTCGCAGCGGCAGCTGCCAGCACACGTCGGGCTTGTAGCGCAGCGGGGTCACCCCGTCGCGCTGCGCGGCGGCGTGCAGCGCGCAGCCCGCGCCGCCGGCGAAACCGGGCCGGTTGAGCAGCACGCACGCGCCGTCGACGACGCGCGTCTTGAGCGCGCCGTCCTCGGGCTCGGTCCACCAGGGCTGCCCGGCCGACCCGGCCTGCTCGCGCTCGTCGGCCTGCTCGCGCTCGTCGGCCTGCTCGCGCTCGTCGGCCTGCTCGGCCGGCCTGGCCTGCCCGGCCGACCCGGCCTCGTCGGGCGGCTCGGCCTCGTCGCCCCCGGGGCCGCGCGCTGCGACAACCGCCTCGCGCCGGTCCGCGAATTGCCATGTGTCCGAAGTCAGCTCGGCGACGACCCGGCTCACCCGCTCGAGGTCGTCGGCGTCGCAGAAGTGCGCCCCCAGGCCGCAACAGCCGTCGTCGGGGCGTCCGGCGTCCAGCCCCCGACAGCCGCGCCCGTAGATGCACGCGTAGGTCGACGTGAGCCACGTGAGGTCGCACCGGAAGCGCTGCGCGACGTCCTGCGGATCGGTGAACTCGACCCACACCCGTCCGGCACCGGCCAGATCGGCCGGCCCACCGGCAGCAGCGCCGGCGCCGTCGCCAGGGCCACCCGCGGGATCCGAGCCGGATCCGGCGTGATCCCGACCCCCGCGGCGCCCGCTCACGGGCGCCACTGTAGGCCGGTCGCGAGGCCGCGGCGACCGGCGGGTTAGCTTTGCGTTCATGCGCCTGGGTGTCATCGATGTCGGCTCCAACACGGTCCATCTGCTCGTCGTCGACGCCTACTGGGGCGCCCAGCCCATGCCGGCGAGCAGCCACAAGATCGACCTGCGCCTCTCGGAGCACACGACCGCCGACGGCGGCATCTCGCGCGAGGGCGCCGACAGGCTCGTCGCGTTCGTCTGCGAATGCGTCCAGCTGGCCGACGACCTGGGCATCGAACAGCTCATGGGCTTCGTCACGAGCGCCATCCGCGAGGCGCCCAACGGCGACGAAGTGCTCGCCCGGGTGCGCGGCGAATGCGGCGTCGACCTGCGGGTGCTCTCGGGCGAGGCCGAGTCTCGCCTGACGTTCCTCGCGGCCCGGCGCTGGTTCGGCTGGTCGGCGGGGCGCCTGCTGCTCGTCGACATCGGCGGCGGCTCGCTCGAGCTCGCCTCGGGCCTCGACGAGGACCCGGACGTCGCGCTCAGCCTCCCCCTGGGGGCCGGCCGCCTCACCCGCGAACGCCTCACCGGCGATCCTCCGGCGCCCGACGACATCAAGGCGATGCGCAGATACGTGCGCGTGCAGGTCGCCGGTGTCATCCGCGACCTGAGCCGGGTCGGGGAGCCGGACCTGTTCGTCGGCACCTCCAAGACGATCCGATCCCTCGCCCGACTGGCCGGGGCCGCGCCGAGCGGCGAGGGCCCCTACGTGCGGCGGTCGCTGCAGCGCACCGACCTCAAGGAGATCGTCACCCGCCTGTCCGTGCTCGACGCCAAGGCCCGCGCCGCCCTGCCCGGGGTGTCGGTCAACCGCTCCCGGCAGGTGCTGGCCGGCGCCATCGTCATCGACGCGGTCATGGACCTCGTCGGCATCGACAAGCTCGAGGTCTGCCCCTGGGCGCTGCGCGAGGGCATCATCCTGCAGCACCTCGACATGCTCCCCGAGCCGTAGCCGGAGCGCGCCGTCTCGCCGGCGACCGCGGCGCGGATGCCCGGCCGGGTGGCCTGCGTAAGCTGGGAATCATGGCGGCGAACGGGCATCCCACCCAGGCGCGAGGCGTTCCGGCTCCCCGGGTCACGTTGTCGACATCGTCGGTCTATCCGCTCGGTGTGGCCGCAGCCTTCGACGTCGCGGCGCGGCTCGGCTACGACGGGGTCGAGGTCATGGTGCTCTCCGACCTCATCACCCAGGACCCGGCGGCGTTGGCCCGGCTCGCCGACCGCCACGGCGTGCCGGTCACCTCGATCCACGCGCCGACGCTGCTCGTGGCCCAGCGGGTCTACGGCGCGTCGGACCCGTGGACCAAGATCGACCGATCGATCGACCTCGCGCACGAGGTGGGTTGCCCGACGATCGTCCTCCACCCGCCGTTTCGGTGGCAGAAGGACTATGCGGCGACGTTCGTCGACGGCGTCGCCATGCGCGAGGACGAGCGCGACATCGTGCTGGCGGTGGAGAACATGTTTCCCTGGCGAGCCAGGCAGACCCACATCCAGGCCTACCTGCCGGCCTGGGACCCGGTGCCGCAGCCCTACGACAACGTGACGATCGACCTGTCGCACGCGGCGACCGCCGGCAGCGACGTGCTCGCCATGCAGGAGGCGCTCGGCGAGCGGCTGGCCCACGTGCACTTGGCCGACGGCAGCGGGTCGATGAAGGACGAGCACCTCGTGCCGGGTCGCGGCGGGCAGCCGTGCGGGGAGTTCCTGCGGCGGTTGGCGCTCGCGGGGTTCGCCGGCGACGTCGCGGTCGAGGTCAACACGCGACGCGGCGGCGGTCGTGGGCGCGAGACCGATCTGCGTGAGTCGCTCGAGTTCGCGCGGCGGCACCTCGGCGCGGGCGTCGCGGCTCGGGCCGAAGGCCGGAGCGCGTCGTCCGCCGTGGGGTCCCCGACCGGCCCCTCCGGGACGCCCGCCGGCGCCGGCGCCGATGCCTAGGGTCATGGCGGCTGCGCCGAGGGTGATGGCGGCTGCGCCGAGGGTGATGGCGGCTGCGCCGAGGGTGATGGCGGCTGCGCCGAGGGTCATGGCAGGCGTGCCCAGGGTCATGACGGCCGGGGTCACGCGCGTCGACGGCCGTGCCGCGACCGGCTTCCCCGGCCTGCGCGACGGCGCGCCTCGGGACGCCCGGCGGGAGGCGGCGAGCCCCGTCGGCGGGGGAGTGGACGAGGGGGGCACCGGCGACGTCATCGCGCGTCTGGCCCTCGACGCCCGGGTGCGCCGCATCGCGCAGTCCCGGCGGCTCGGCGTGGCGTTCAGCCGCGGTCACGTCGCCGGCGAGTCGCTGGGCAGCGCCGTCGACGTCACCGGCGAGCTCATCGTGCGGGGGCGAAGGGTGAGCCTGTCCTATCTCGCCCCCGATCCGCTCGACCGTTCCGAGGCCAAGGACCGACGCAAGAAGCTGCGCAAGCTCCTGCGTCGCCTCGCCCAGGCCGGGTATGCCGCCGACACGCGCGCCGACCTCAGCCTGCGCCTGGGCCTGCTCGGCGCCCACCTCGGCCGCAGCCGGCACGCGGGGCTCTTCGCGGCGCTCGACCTGGCCGCCGAGCTCGCCGCGGCGGCGGCCGCAGCGGGCACCCGCCTGACGGTCGAGGCGGAGCCCGGCCTCGACCAGGGAGCCGTCATCCGCGCCGTCGCGCAGCTGCGCGACGCCGGCGGCGCCGACGTCGGCGTCGCCCTGCCCGCGAGCAGGCCGCGCACCGAGCGAGACTGCCGCGAGCTCGCTACCCGAGGGGTGCGCGTGCGCCTCGACCGCGGTCAGGTCGGCGGACCGGGCGCCGTGCCCCGTCGCCGCGACGCAGACCGGGCCTACGTGCGCTGCGTGCAGTCGCTGTTGGCCGCGGCGGGCTCCGGCGCCGACGGCTCGCCGCGCCCGGTGCCCACGATCGCGACGCCCGACGCCCGCCTCCTGTCGATCACCGAGCACCTGTGTGAGCGTTATGGACTGGGCGCCCACGACGTGGAGTTCCAGCTGCGGCTCGGCGAGCGGCCCCGCCGACAGAGCGTCGTCGCCGATCGCGGGGGACTCATGCGGGTCTACGTGCCCTACGGCCCTGACTGGTATCCCTACCTGGTCGAGCGCCTGGCCGACCGTCCCGGCGACGCGGTCGCGCTGCTGCGGGCGACCGATTCGACCTGAGGCCGCAGCACGGTCGACCTAAGGTCACAGGCGGGGGCCATCACGCGGCCGGCCCGCCGACCCGGCCAGACCCCGCCGACCCGGTCCCGACCCGCACCCAGTCCAGACCCGCACCCAGTCCAGACCCGCACCCAGTCCAGACCCGTATCCCGTCCAGACCCGCATCCCGTCAGACAAGGAGTCGAGGAAATGACACGAGGACCGTTGGCCGTGCTCGGTGCCGGGGCCATGGGCTCCGCGGTG
>JBDIAP010000077.1:0-18202 GCA_039812485.1 Kineosphaera sp. | reverse complement strand
GACCCGCACCCAGTCCAGACCCGTATCCCGTCCAGACCCGCATCCCGTCAGACAAGGAGTCGAGGAAATGACACGAGGACCGTTGGCCGTGCTCGGTGCCGGGGCCATGGGCTCCGCGGTGCTGGAGGCGGTGCTGCGCACGGAGCTGTACACGCCGGAGCAGGTGCGCGTCACGACGCTCGACGAGCAGGCCGCGCAGCGCTGGCGCGAGCGCGGCGTCGAGGTCGCCGCCGACAACGCCGCCGCCGTCACCGGTGCCGGGGTCGTCCTCGTCGCCGTCAAGCCCGCCGACGTGCCGGCGGTGCTCTCCGACATCGGCGGCGGCCTCGACGCCGAGGCGGTCGTCGTCAGCATCGCGGCGGGCGTGCGCCTGGCCACCCTCGCCGAGCACCTGCCGACCGGCACCGCGGTCGTGCGGGTCATGCCCAACACCCCGGCCCTCGTCGGCGAGGGGATGTCGGCGCTCAGCGCGGGCCCGGCCTGCGGCGAGCAGGCGCTGGCGGCCGCCCGCGAGATCCTGTCGGCGTGCGGCCGGGTCGTCGTCGTGCCGGAGAAGCAGCAGGACGCGGTGACGGCCCTGTCCGGCTCGGGCCCCGCCTACGTGTTCGCGATCGCGGAGGCGCTCATCGAGGGCGGAGTGCTGCTCGGGCTGCCGCGCCCGACGGCCACCGAGCTCGCCGTGCAGACCCTGCTCGGAGCGTCGACGATGCTCGCCGACGGCGAGCGGCACCCGAGTCTGCTGCGCGAGCAGGTGACGAGCCCGGGCGGCACGACCGCGGCGGCGTTGCGCGAGTTCGACCGGCACGGGCTGCGATCGGCGATCATCGCCGGCATGGAGGCGGCCCGCGACCGCTCGCTGCAGCTGGGCGACTAGGCGCTGCGGCCCGGCCGTCGACACCCTTCCCGACGGCCGCGAGCGGACGCCCATCAGCCGTGTTTCGCCCACTGGCCGCGACCGAGGGCGGCCCTGCCCCCGCTGTTACTGTGGTGGCAGCCGACCCGGCCAGGGCTTGTCCCTGCTGCAACGAAAGGTGATACGCGTGAGCGAGATCAGTGTCCGGGTCCTCGGGGAAGACGAGTGGGAGCAGTACAAGCAGTTCCGACTCCGGGCGCTGAAAGAATCACCGGAAGCTTTCGTCGCCGACTACGACACCGAGGCCGCCTACGACGAGGACTTCTGGCGCACCCGCATGGCCCGTTCCGTACGGCTGTTGGCCGAGCGTGGCGACGAGCCGGTGGGAATCCTGTCGCTGCGCGGCAACGACGACCTCTTCACCAATGCAGCCGAGATCTTCGGGCTCTGGGTGCCCCAGAAGCTGCGCGGCAGCGGCATCGCGGCCCGGCTCGTCGAGGAGGCCGCGTCGGCGGCCAACCGCGACGGGCACACCCAGCTCGTCTACTGGGTGGGCACCGACAACGGGCGCGCGGTGGCGTTCGCCAGCAGCTACGGCTTCCGGCCCACCGAATACCGGCGACCCATGGCTCACCAGGGCGGCGAGGAGGACGGCGACGAAGAGCTCGCCATGGTCCTCGCGCTGCACCGCTGAGTCCAACCCCGAAGCATCCGCCCCGCAGTGTCGGGACGGGTCGCTAGGGTGCGCTCATGGCAGCGCAGGCGCACGTCATCTGGGATGACGGATTCACGGGGTACGACTTCGGGGCTGGGCACCCCATGAGTCCCGTGCGACTCGACCTCACGGCGCGGTTGTGCCGCCAGTTCGGCCTCTTCGAAGGGGGCGACGTCGAGGTCATCTCTCCGGGGCAGGCCAGCGACGAGGTGCTGGCGCGGGTGCACGACCCCGCCTACATCGCGGCCGTGCAGCAGGCCTCGGCCGATCCCGGTCAGGCGCAGGCGAGCTTCGGGCTCGGCACCGACGACGATCCCGCGTTCGCTGGCATCCACGAGGTCAGCGCGCGCATCGCCGAGGGCAGCCGCATCGTCGCCGAGTCGGTGTGGACCGGGGCGGCCGAGCACGGCGTCAACTTCACCGGCGGGCTGCATCACGCGATGCCCGACCGGGCCTCCGGATTCTGCATCTACAACGACGCGGGCGTGGCCATCGACTGGCTGCTGTCCCACGGGGCCGAGCGGGTCGCCTACGTCGACGTCGACGCCCACCACGGCGACGGCGTGGAGCGCATCTTCTGGAACGACCCGCGGGTCATGACGATCTCGGTGCACGAGACCGGCACCGTGCTCTTCCCGGGCACCGGCTTTCCGGGCGACCTCGGCGGGCCCGACGCCGAGGGCAGCGCCGTCAACCTGCCGCTGCCGCCCGGCACCGGCGACGTCGCCTGGCTGCGCGGCTTCCACTCCCTCGTCCCGGCGCTGTTGCGGGCCTTCGAGCCGGAGGTGCTCGTCACCCAGCACGGCGCGGACTCACACTTCACCGACCCGCTGGCGCACCTGTCGGTCTCGGTCGACGCCCAGCGCATCGTCGCGCAGACCCTGCACGACCTCAGCCACGAGCTGTGCGGCGGGCGGTGGGTCGCGCTCGGTGGGGGCGGCTACGAGGTCGTCGGCGTCGTGCCGCGCAGCTGGACCCACGTCGTCTCCATCGCCACGCACCGCGACATCGACGTCGATGCTCCGGTGCCCGCCGCTTGGCTCGAGGACGTCACGACGCGTTTCGGCGTCGACGCCCCCCCGACGATGGGTGACGGCACGTCCGAGCGCGGGCAGATCTGGTGGCGTTCCTGGGACTCCGGCTTCGACCCCGACAACGCGGCCGACCGCGCGATCATGGCGGCCCGGGAGGCGACGTTCCCGTTGCTCGGCCTCGACCACTGGTTCGACTGACGCCACTGGCTCGATCGGGCCGTGGGCCGTGGGCCGTGGGCGGTGGTGCGATCGGCCACGGGCGCGATCGGCCGCGGGCGCGGGCGAGTCCCCAGCTGCGGTAGACGATTACCGGGGGCCAGCGGGCGCAGAGTAAGGTGGTCCGGAACTGTCCGACGCGTCGGCGCAGCACACCACGCCCGATCGGCATCCGCGTCGGACCAGGTTGCCTCTCCGGGGGCCGCAGGCTTCGTCCGGGTCGCCGTCACGACGACGCGCCTCGTGTGGACCATGTCCTCGCGGGAGCCGGGCCGGGCAGATTCGACACCGCGATGTCGCACGACATCTCTCGCACGACAAGGACGACATATGGGTTCTGTGATCAAGAAGCGCCGCAAGCGGATGGCGAAGAAGAAGCACCGCAAGCTGCTGCGCAAGACGCGCCACCAGCGCCGCAACAAGAAGTGATCGGCCGCGGCGGACGCCCCAGTCGGGCCTTCGCCGCGCGGCCCGCGGGTGCCCCGCCGGCCGGACCCGACGCCCGCGCGGAGGTGCGATGTCCACGGTGCTCGTGACCGGGGTGTCGCGATACGTAGGGGCCGCGGTGGCCCAGGAGCTGAGCCAGCGACCCGGGATCGACCGGGTCATCGGCATCGACCTCCCCGAGCCGCGATTCCCCCTCGGCAACGCCGATTTCGTGCGCACCGACGTGGGCAATCCCCTCGTCGGCCGGGTGCTCGCCCAGGCCAAGGTCGATGTCGTCGTGCATCTGGCGATGAGCGCGGAGGCCCGCTCGGGCAGCGCCCGCGTCTCGCAGAAGGAACGCAACGTCATCGGCACCATGCAGCTGCTCGCCAGCTGCCAGGCGCGGCCCGAGCTGCGCCGTTTCGTGCTGAAGTCGACGGCGTCGGTCTACGGCTCGTCGCCCAAGGACCCGGCGGTCTTCACCGAGGGCATGTCCGGTGGCAGTCGCATCCGCGCCGGACACCTGCGTGATGCGATCGAGGTCGAAGGCTACGTGCGGGCGCTGGCCCGGCGCCGGCCCGACGTGGCGACGAACGTGCTCCGCATGGCCCACATCGTGGGTCGGCAGGTGCAGTCGAGCGTGTGCGACTACCTGCGCGCGCCGGTCTGGCCCGTGCCGCTCGGCTACAACGCCCGGCTGCAGTTGCTGCACCCCGACGACGCCGTCGAGGCGCTCGTCGCCGCCGCCAGCGGCACGAGCGACGGGGTCGTCAACGTCGCCGGCGACGGCGTCGTGCACCTGAGCCAGGCGGCGCGACTGCTGCACCGCCCGACGATCCCGCTGGCGACCGCGCCCGGCCGCACGCTCAGCTCACTCGCGCGGCGCCTCGGGATGCCCGCCCTGAGCACCGACGAGATCGACTACCTCATGTGGGGGCGCTGCCTCGACACCGCCCGCATGCGCACCGTGCTGCGCATGGAGCCGCGCTGGACGACGCGCGCCACGCTCGAAGACTTCGCGGCGGGTGCGGTCGGAGGCCTCGGTCTGGCCCCGCGGGCCCCGGCGGGCATGATGGCGACATGACCCAGGGCCCCGAATCCGCTGCGCCCGAAGGCGACTCGGTGCCAGGTCCGGGGGCGCCGAGCGGGCCCGCTGCCGACCAGGAGCGAGTCGCCGCCATGGCGCGCCGGCTCGAACAGGGCGTCGAGACCCTCATCGCGGCGTTGCGCTGGGCGGTGCGCCGGGCCGGGGGAGACCTCACCGAGCGCGAGGTCGAGGAGCGCGTGGCCCGGCTGCTCGCCTACCTGCGGCGCAGGCTCTCCGGAGATGTCGAGATCGATGCCTACGGGTTCGACGAGGACTTCGCCCAGCACGTCTACCTGCCGGTGCTGCGGGTGCTCTACAAGCACTGGTTCCGGGTGCAGGTGCGCGGCATCGAGAACGTGCCCGCCGACGGGCCGGCGCTCATCGTCGCCAACCACTCGGGCACGCTGCCGCTGGACTGCCTCATGGTGCAGGTCGCGGTGCACGACAGCTGCCCCGAGCAGCGGTTCGTGCGGCTGCTCGGCGCCGATCTGCTCTTCCGCCTGCCCTTCGTCGGCGACACCGTGCGCGCCGGCGGCACGACGCTCGCGGCCCCCAGCGACGCCCAACGCCTGCTGGCGGCCGGCGAGATCGTCGCGGTGTGGCCCGAGGGCTTCAAGGGGCTCGGCAAGCCCTTCTCCGAGCGCTACCGGCTGCAGCGCTTCGGGCGCGGCGGGTTCGTGGCGACGGCGCTGCGCACGCAGGCGCCGATCGTGCCGTGCTCGATCGTCGGGGCCGAGGAGATCTATCCCAAGATCGGCGACCTCACCCCGCTGGCCCACCTGCTCGACGTGCCCTACTTTCCCGTCACGCCCACGTTTCCGCTGCTCGGGCCGCTCGGGCTGGTGCCCCTGCCGAGCCAGTGGATCATCGACTTCGCGCCGCCGGTGCCCACGGCCGACCTCGGCCCGGAGGCCGCGGACGACCCGCTGCTGCTCTTCGAGCTCACCGACCGGGTGCGCGAGACGATCCAGAGCCGGCTGCACGTGTTGCTCGCCGAGCGTGGATCGGTCTTCGGCTGACCGCGCGACGACCTCGGCGAGCCGCGCGTGCTTGCCCCGCGTGCTCGCCCCGCGCGGATCGGTCGTCGTACGACGGGTCCTCCCGGGCGGCACCCTTCGCTCCCCGCGGGGCATCGTCTCGGATCGTGAGCGGCCCGGTGGGCTCGATTTCCGAGAATCGGGACGTGTCCCCTACTTTGGTGTGTGAGGGGAGTACTTCCTCGTCCGGTCCGGTCATTCCGGTCGCCCCAGCGCGGCCCCGGGCCCGAGCCGTCGGCACCCGCCAGGTCACGCCTGCCGCGACGCCGCACGGTGAAGGAGACCTCAGCGACGCATCACGTTGTCCTGAGGAGACTCTGCCGTGACATCCCTTCTGACCCTCATGCCGGGAACGGCGCCCCTGCCCCTGGCTGCACCTTCTGCCGGACTCGACAGCATCGGCACCCCGATGCTGTGGTCCCTGACGCTGCTCGGCATCCTCGCGCTCTTCGCTCTCGACTTCGTCATCACGCGGCGACCGCACGCGGTGACGATGCGCGAGGCGATCGGCTGGTCGGCCTTCTATGTCGCGATCCCCGTCGCCTTCGGGGCCTGGCTGTGGTCGGCCTACGGCGGCACGCAGGGGATCGAGTTCTACACCGGCTACCTCGTCGAGAAGTCGCTGTCCATCGACAACCTCTTCGTCTTCCTGCTGCTGCTCACGGCCTTCGCCGTGCCGCGCGAGCTGCAGCAGCGGGTGCTGCTCATCGGCGTCGCCGGAGCGCTCGTGCTGCGCGGCATCTTCATCGCGCTCGGCGCCCAGCTCATCGCGAGCTTCGCGTGGGCGTTCCTGCTCTTCGGCGCGATCCTGCTCGTCACCGCCGTCAAGGTGCTGCGCGACGCGATGAGCCACGACGACGCCGCGATCGACATCTCCTCGCTGCGCACCGTGCGCCTCGTGCGCCGCTTCTGGCCGGTGACCGACGAGTATGTCGGCACGCGGCTGTCGGTGCGCCGCGACGGCCGCCGCGCGCTCACCCCGATGGCCCTGGTCATCGTCGCGATCCTCGGCACCGACATCGTCTTCGCCATCGACTCGGTGCCGGCCGTCTACGGCATCACCGGCGACCCCTACCTCGTCTTCGTGACGAACGCGTTCGCGCTGCTGGGGCTGCGGGCCCTCTACTTCGTCATCGAGGGGGCGCTAGCGACGCTGAAGCACCTGGGCTTCGGCCTGGCGATCATCCTCGCCTTCATCGGCGTCAAGCTCGTGCTGCACTGGGCGCACGGGGTGTGGGCGTGGGTCCCGCAGATCCCCACCGTGCTCTCGCTCGGCGTCATCCTCGCCGTGCTGGCCACCGTGACGGTCACGAGCCTGGTGGCCCGGCGGCACGAACTCGCCCGCGGCGACGGCGAGCCCGGCGAGACCGGCGAGCCTGTCGAGGCAGGGCCGGAGATCGTCGAGGAGACCGACGCGCGGGCCTGACCCGCCGAGATCCGGGCCGGGGGCGTGCCGCGCTCCCGGCCCGCGGCGTGCGCCGGAGGTGGATGCGCTCGTCCGGCGTGATCTCGCGACCGGCGTGACGTCTCGACCGGCCGTGACATCTCGACCGGCGTGGCCTGGGCGCGGGCGGGCCGTCCAGAGTGCGTCGTGGGTGGACGCGGTCCTGGACGGCCGTCATACAGTGGAGTGATGAGCACTGCGCAACCTCACGGCGGACCGCCTGGAAGCGAGCCCGCGAGCAGCCGGAAGGACAGCAGCGAGCAGGCGAGTGGCCCGGACCGAGCCCCAGCGGCGCAGGCGCGGGTCACCCTCATCACCAAGCCCGGCTGCCACCTGTGCACGCTGGCGCGTCAGGTCATCGTGCGCGTCACCGACGACCTCGACATCGGGTGGGAAGAGCGCTCGATCCTCGACATCGAGGAGCCCGACCCGATGTGGTGGGAGCAGCTGCCGATCACGCTCGTCGACGGGCGGCAACACGACTACTGGCGTGTCAGCGAGAGTCGGCTGCGGTCGGCGCTGTCCACCACGCCGAAGCTCACGTCCGCTTGAGGAGCCCGACAGGCGCCCGCGGCCGAGCCCGGTCCTCATCCCGTGGTCCGTCGTGAGACGGGTAGTTCGTGGTTTGGAGCAAGGCGAGGCCCCCACCTAAGGTGAGGACGTCACGTCGGAGCCCGTCGAGCAGGACGTGATCCCGCACCACGGCTCCCCCTCGGGGGAGCCTCAACGCCGAAGGAGCCGGTGACTTCCGTTGCCTGCCGACACCGCAGCACGTCGTGACATTCCTGATGCCACGGTGGCTCGGCTGCCGGATTATCTGCGGGCACTGACGGAGCTGGTGCGCCAGGACATCGACACCGTATCCTCCGGCGAACTCGCCGACGCAGCGGGGGTCAGTGCGGCCCAGCTGCGCCGCGACCTGTCCTATCTGGGGTCGCACGGGGTGCGCGGCGTGGGCTACGACACCGCCCACCTGGCCACCGAGATCGGGCGCCGGCTCGGCGTCGAACGCCAGTGGCCGGTCGTCGTCGTCGGCGCCGGACGGCTGGGTCAGGCCCTCGCGGGATACCCGGGGCTGGCCGACGGCAGCTTCCGCATCGCGGCTCTGCTCGATGCCGACCCGCGGGTCATCGGTGGTCGCGTCGGTCGGCTCACGATCGGCGACGTCTCGGACCTCGCCGCGGTCGTCGCCGAGCAGGGGCCGGTGATCGGCCTCATCGCGACCTCCGGCGAGGGGGCCCAGGACGCCTGCGACGCGCTCGTCGCGGCGGGGGTCACCTCGGTGCTCACGTTCGTGTCCGGCCACCTGCGCGTCCCGGAAGGGGTGCGGCTGCGCCGCGTCGACGTCGCCAACGAGCTCGCCGTCCTGGCCTTCCACGCGCACTGGGACGAGCTGCGCGACACTCCGTCCGGCGCGGACGCGGGCGCGACGGTCGCGAGCAGGGCCGACGACGGCTCGACAGGAGAGGGCACGACGGGCGAAGGTACGACAGGAGAGGGCACGATCCCGGGCCAGCCGGTCGCTGCGGCGCCGCGGTCCGGCTCCGCCGACCTCGACATACCGCTGCGACTGCAGGCCGCTCTCGAGCGCGCGGTGCCCGACGAGCTCCTCGAGCCGGCGTCCGGCGTGCGCGGGGCTCACGACGACGCGGCCCGACACGACACATCGGCACGGCACGGCACACCGGAAAGGCAGGGAACGCGATGAGCGTGGTCGTCATGGGTCTGTCGCACCGGTCCAGCCCGATCGACGTGCTGGAGCGCGTGGCGCTCGACGAGTCCGGCGGCATCGGCCTGGCGCGCGCGATCGTCGCCGGTGACAACGCCGCCGAGGCGGTCGTCGTCGCGACCTGCAACCGGCTTGAGGTGTATGCCGAGGTCAGCGCCTTCCACGGGGCCGTCGACGACATCGGCGCCGCGCTCGTCGCGGCGACCGGGATGTCGCGCGCCGCGCTCGGCGAGCACTGTTATGTGCACTACGAGGACCGGGCGATCGCCCACGCGTTCGAGCTGGCCTGCGGGCTCGACTCGATGGCGGTCGGCGAGCCGCAGATCCTCGGGCAGCTGCGCGAGGCGCTCGACCGGTCACGCCGGGCAGGCTCCGTCGGGCCGACGCTCAACGCGCTCTTCCAGCAGGCCTTGCGTGTCGGCAAGCGCGCGCACGCCGAGACCGACCTCGATCACGCGGGTCGCGACCTCGTCGTCGAATCCCTCGCCGCGGCGCAGGACTACGTCGGCGACCTCGGGGGCACGCACGTGCTCGTCGTCGGGGCCGGAGCCATGAGCGGGCTCGCGGCCACGACCGTGGGACGACACGAGCCCCACGCGCTGACGATCGTCAACCGCACGTGGGAGAAGTCGCAGCGCCTGGCGCAGACGACCGGCGGCACCGCGCGCCGGTGGGACGAGCTGCACGACGCGCTGGCCGTTGCCGACGTCGTGCTCACGTGCACGGGGTCGCTCGGGCACGTCGTGCTGGCCGACGACCTCGCCGATGCCCGGGCCCGCCGCCACCCGGTGGGGCACACCCCGCGGCAGGTCATCATCGACCTGGCCCTGCCGCGCGACGTCGACCCCGACGTCGCCCTGCTGCCCAACACCCGCCTGCTCGGGCTCGCCGAGCTCGGCGAGCGGCTCGCGGGCCGCGCCGGCGGCGACGAGATCACCGCCGTGCGCGACCTCATCACCGCCGAGGTGGCCGCCTATCTCGTGGCGCGCCGCGGGCACGAGGTCGGCCCGACCGTGGCCGCCCTGCGCAGCCACGCCGCCCAGGTCGTCTCCGCCGAGGTCGCCCGGCTCGAGGCCAAGGTGCCCGGGCTCGACGACGCCACCCGCGCCGAGGTGCACCGCACGATCCACCGCGTCGTCGAGAAGCTCTTGCACACCCCGACGGTGCGGGTCAAGGAGCTCAGCGGGTCGACCGGCTCCGACTATGCCCGCGCGCTGCGCGAGCTCTTCGATCTCGACCCGGGCGAGGCGACGACGAGCGGGGCGACCCCGTCGCCGGGGGTGACGCGATGAGTGCGGCGATGCGCACCGGGGCCGAGGCGACGGGCGCCGCAATGGGCACCGCGATGGGCGAAATGACGGGCACCGCGACGGGCGAAATGACGGGCACCGCGACGGGCGCGGCGACGAGCACCGCGACGGGCGAGGCGAGCGGCATCGCCGCGGCGGCCGACCGAGTGGCTGCGGCTGGGGGCCGGGCGAGCGGGAGCCCCGATCGCGCGTCGGGTGCGACCGTGCTGCGGCTCGGCACGCGGCGCAGCCGGTTGGCGACGACGCAGTCGGGGTGGGTCGCGGACCTGCTACGGGGGCTCGGGCATCGGGTCGAGTTCGTCGAGATCGCCACCGAGGGCGACGTCAACTCCGCTCCGTTGACCCAGATCGGCGGCACGGGCGTCTTCGCCAGCGCGCTGCGCGCGGCGCTGCGCGACGGGCGCGTCGACCTCGCCGTGCATTCCCTCAAGGACCTGCCCGTCGCCCCCGAGCCGGGCCTCGTCATCGCGGCGGTGCCGCGCCGCGAAGACCCCCGCGATGCCCTGTGCGCCCGTGAGGGGCTGACGCTGGCCGAGCTGCCGGCCGGTGCGCGCGTCGGCACGGGGTCTCCGCGCCGGGCCGCCCAACTCGCGGCGCGACGCCCCGACCTGGAGATCGTCGAGATCCGCGGCAACGTCGAGACCCGGCTGGGTCGGGTCGGCGCCGACCTCGACGCCGTCGTGCTCGCCTACGCCGGGCTGCGCCGGCTCGGGCTGCAGGACCGGGTCAGCGAGGTGCTCGACACCGCCCGCATGCTGCCCGCCGCAGGTCAGGGCGCCCTGGCCGTCGAATGCCGCGCCGATCGCGCCGACCTCGTCGCCACGCTCGCGCGGCTCGACGACCCGCCGACCCGGCTCGCGGTCGAGGCCGAGCGGGCCCTGCTGGCCCGGCTCGAGGCGGGTTGCACCGCACCGATCGGTGCGCTGGCCCAGTCCCGCGACGAGGCGGGCCTGCGGCTCGAGGCCTTCGTCGGCGGCGACGCCGGCAGCTTCGTGCGCGCCGAGCTGAGTCTCGATGACATCGCTGCCGACGGCGACTGCGCAGGTGACGGTTCCGCTGTCACGGGCTCCGGAGCGCGGGCCCTCGGCGTCGAGCTGGCGCAGCGACTCCTCGAGCAGGGTGCAGGCGCACCGCTCCCCACCAACAGAGCCACCGACACCACGCCCCCCGCACCCGCGGTCGGCGACCCCGGGGCCGCCGCCACGAGCGACCCCACCGAGCACCACACCCTCGCCCCGAGCCAGACGGGCCACCACGCCCCACCCTCCGGCCGCGCCACCAGCGCGGACGGAACCGACACACAGGAGTTCCAGACGTGAGCGTCACAGGCCGCGAACGCACCACCGCGCCCACCGCATGCGCGGGCACCCCGTCACCCGTGGCAGGCGCCCGGCCGCGTCATGCCCGAGTCGCCTTCGTGGGCGCAGGTCCCGGCGACCCCGGGCTCCTCACCGTGCGGGCCCACGAGCTACTGGGCGCCGCCGACGCGCTCGTCATCGACTCCGGGGTGCCGCTGCACCTCGTCGAGACGCACGCGCGGGCGGAGGCGCAGATCGTCGACGCCGGATACGCGGACGAGGGCACCGAGTTGACCCGCGCCTCGCGGGCCAAGCTGCTCGTGCGCACCGCGCAGCAGACGAGCGGCCCCGAGCCGACGCCGGCCCGGCCCGGTCCGTCGCGCGGCCTCGTCGTGCGCGTGATGGCCGGCGATCCCGGCACGTTCAACGGCCTGGCCACCGAGCTCGCGGCCTGCCACAAGGCGGGGCTCGAGGTCGAGGTCGTGCCCGGTGTCAGCACCGTGCACGCGGCCCCGACGTATGCCGGGGTGCCGCTGACCTCCGA
Organism: Kineosphaera sp.; assembly: GCA_039812485.1. Lineage (GTDB taxonomy): Bacteria > Actinomycetota > Actinomycetes > Actinomycetales > Dermatophilaceae > Kineosphaera. Next base: position 6,509 of record JBDIAP010000077.1, on the reverse strand, counting down.
GAAGTGCCCCACGGTCTTCATGAGCTCGGGTGACCCCGACGCCGCAGACTGGAGCAGCGCCGCGTCGGCGTGCGTGACCGTCGTCATCGTCGGCGAACCCGAGCAGATCGCGGCCGGGCTCGCGCGGGTCGCCGCGGCGGGCCGCGACCCGCAGACGCCCGTCGCGCTCACCGCCGAGCCCACGACCACCCGCCAGCGCACGGTGACGAGCACGCTCGCCGACGCGATCGGGCTCATCGAGCGTGACACGCTGCGGCCCGCGGTCGCGGTCGTCGGCTCCACCGTCGAGTCGCGTGACGACTTGTCGTGGTTCGAGACCCGGCCGCTCTTCGGGTGGCGCGTGCTCGTGCCTCGCACGAAGGACCAGGCGGGCGACACGCTGACGCGGCTCGCCGGCTACGGGGCCCGCGGGGAGGTCGTGCCGACGATCAGCGTCGAGCCGCCGCGCACCCCCCAGCAGATGCAGAAGGCGATCAAGGGGCTGGTCACGGGCCGCTACGAGTGGGTCGGCTTCACGTCGGTCAACGCCGTGCGGGCCGTCAAGGAGAAGCTCGCCGAGATCGGCCTCGACGTGCGGGCCTTCGCGGGCCTGAAGATCGCGGCCGTCGGCGGGGTCACCGCCCAGGCGCTGCGCGACTGGGGCCTGGAGCCCGACCTCGTGCCCGACGGCGAGGAGTCGGCGCGGGGGCTGCTCGAGGTGTGGCCGCCGTATGACGACGTGCTCGACCCCATCAACGGTGTCTTCCTGCCGCGGGCCGACATCGCGACCGACACGCTCGTCGCCGGGCTGCAGGAGATCGGCTGGGAGGTCGATGACGTCACCGCCTACCGGACCGTGCGGGCCGCGCCGCCGGCCGCGCCGATCCGCGAGGCGATCAAGACCGGGGCGTTCGACGCGGTCGTCTTCACGTCGTCCTCGACCGTGCGCAACCTCGTCGGCATCGCGGGCAAGCCGCACGCGAGCACCGTCGTCGCGTGCATCGGCCCGGCGACCGCCAAGACCGCGCAGGAGCACGGGCTGAGCGTCGCGGTCATCGCGGAGTCCGCGAGCAGCGACGCCCTCGTCGACGGGCTCGCCGCCTACGGTCGTTCGCTGGCCGAGCAGGCCCGCGCGGGCGGCGAGGAGCTGCGCCGTCCGAGCCAGACCCGGCCGGCCGCGCGCCGCAAGGCCCGCTGATGAGCTGGGCCGGATCACGGGAGGCGAGGATCCGGCCGCGGCGGCTGCGGGCGAACCCCGCCGTGCGCGGGCTCGTGCGCGAGACGCGGCTGGACGCCGGGCAGCTCATCCTGCCGGTCTTCGTCGCCGAGGGCGCCGTGGCGCCGCGGCCGATCTCGTCGATGCCGGGCGTCGTGCAGCACACGCTCGACTCGCTGCGCCAGGAGGCGCGGCGGGTCGCCGACGCCGGGCTCGGCGGCATCATGCTCTTCGGCGTGCCGCAGGCCAAGGACGCGATCGGGTCGGGCGCCACCGACCCCGACGGCATCCTCAACGTGGCCCTGCGGGCGGTGCGGGAGGAGGTCGGCGACGAGACGCTCGTCATGGCCGACCTGTGCCTGGACGAGTTCACCGACCACGGGCACTGCGGCGTGCTGACGACCGACGGCCGCGGGCGCACGATCGTCGACAACGACGCCACCCTGGCCCGGTATGCCGACATGGCCCTCGCGCAGGCCGCCGCCGGCGCCCACGTCGTCGGGCCCTCGGGCATGATGGACGGCCAGGTCGGGGTCATCCGCGACGCGCTCGACGGCGCGGGTCGCGAGGACGTCGTCATCCTCGCCTACTCGGCGAAATACGCTTCCGGCTTCTACGGGCCGTTCCGGGAGGCCGTCGCCTCGACCCTGACCGGTGACCGGGCCACCTACCAGCAGGATCCGGCGAACCGCCACGAGTCGCTGCGCGAGGTCGACCTCGATGTCGCGCAGGGCGCCGACATCGTCATGGTCAAGCCCGCGCTGCCCTATCTCGACATCGTGCGCGCGGTCGCCGAGCGCGTCGACGTGCCGGTGTGCGCCTACCAGGTGTCCGGCGAATACGCCCAGATCGAGGCGGCCGCCGCGAACGGCTGGATCGACCGGGATCGGGTCGTGCTCGAGACGCTGACCTCGATCCGGCGGGCCGGGGCGAGCTCGATCCTCACCTACTACGCGCTCCGGGTCGCGGGTCTCCTCGCGTGACCGGCGCGCCCGGTGGTCACGACTGCGAGCCCGCCCGCCCTGGCGGGCGCTGGCGGCCGGACCACAGGCGAGGAGAGACCACAGGCGCCGAGACGGGCGTTAGCGTGGGGCGGTGAATCGCGACGCGGGGGAGCCGGGCGCTGTCGAGGGCTCCGGCGAGGCTCAGCCGCCCGCGACGCGCTGGCTCACCGAGCATGAGCAGCAGGCCTGGCGCTCCTACCTGTGGGCGGGGCGGCTGCTCGACAAGGTGCTCGACTCCGACCTGCAGGAGCAGGGGCTGAACCTGCCCGAATACGAGATCCTCGCGATGCTCTCCGAGGGGCCGACCGCCGGCATGCGCATGTCGGCCCTGGCGGATCTCGTCGTGCAGTCGCGCAGCCGCCTGAGCCACACCGCGCTGCGCCTGGAACGACGCGGGCTCGTGGTGCGGCGCCAGGCCCGCGGCGACCGGCGCGGCGTCGAGCTGCGGCTCACCGACAGGGGCCGGGCCGCTGTCGACCGGCTCTCGCCGCGGCACGTCGCCAGCGTGCGCGCCCACCTCATCGACGTCCTCACCCCCGAGGAGCTGACCGTGCTCGGCGAGGCGATGCGCAAGGTGCGCGCCGCCATCGAGGACTCCGCCGACGCGTGACCCGCCGACCGGCCGACCGGCCGAGCCGCCCGGCGGGGGTGCGGGCTCACCCGGGACGACGTGACGGGCGTCGGGTGGGCATGATGGGGCGCATGCCGCCGCTGCCTACCGACTCCGCCGACCACTCCCGCGTGGCCGCCTCGGCCGCCCTCATGGACCGCGCGCTCGCCGTCACCCCCGGCGGGGTGAACTCGCCGGTGCGGGCCTTCCGCGCCGTCGGCGGCACCCCGCGCTTCATCGCCTCGGCGAGCGGGCCGTGGCTCGTCGACGCGGACGGCAACCGCTATGTCGACCTCGTCGGCTCGTGGGGCCCGATGATCCTCGGGCACGCCCACCCCGACGTGCTCGCCGCCGTGCAGGACGCCGCCACCCGTGGCTTCAGCTTCGGCACCCCGAGCGAAAACGAGGTGGCCCTCGCCGAGGAGATCGTCGCGCGCGTGCAGCCGGTCGAGCAGGTGCGGCTCGTCAGCAGCGGCACCGAGGCCACGATGAGCGCCGTGCGCCTGGCTCGCGGCGCGACCGGCCGCAGCAAGGTCGTGAAGTTCGCGGGCTGCTACCACGGGCACGTCGACGCGCTGCTCGCGCACGCCGGCAGCGGGGTCGCGACGTTCGCGCTGCCCGACTCGGCCGGGGTGCCGGCGAGCGCGGCCGGCGAGACGATCGTGTTGCCCTACAACGACGTCGCCGCGCTCGAGGCGGCCTTCGCCGAGCACGGCGACGAGATCGCGTGCCTCATCACCGAGGCCTCGCCGGGCAACATGGGCGTCGTGCCGCCCCTGCCGGGCTTCACCGAGGCACTGCGGCGGGTCACCCGCGAGCACGGGGCGCTGCTCATCTCCGACGAGGTCATGACGGGCTTCCGGTGCAGCCCCAGCGGGTGGTACGGCCTCGAGGGCCCGTATGGGGGCGGCGCGCCCGACCTCTTCACGTTCGGCAAGGTCATGGGCGGCGGTTTCCCGGCCGCGGCGTTCGGCGGTCGCGCCGACCTGCTCGCGCAGCTCGCCCCGCTGGGGCCCGTCTACCAGGCGGGGACGCTGTCGGGCAATCCCGTCGCGACGGCCGCGGGCCTGGCCACGCTGCGCGGCTGCACCCCGGACGTCTACGACCGGCTGCTCGCCACCGCCCGGCGGATCGCGGACGCCGTCGACGCGGCACTCACCGAGCACGACGTGCCGCACACCATCCAGTGGGCGGGGTCGATGTTCAGCGTCTTCTTCCCGCCGGTCCAGGCGCGCCCGGTCGTCGACTACGACGGTGCGCGCGAGCAGGATCTGCCGGCCTTCGCGGCGTTCTTCCACGCGATGCTCGACGCCGGGGTGCACCTGCCGCCGAGCGCGTTCGAGTCGTGGTTCGTCTCCGCCGCCCACGACGAGGAGGCGATCGAGCACGTCATCGCGGCGCTTCCCGCGGCTGCCAGGGCCGCCTCAGACTCCCGTGACAGGATGACGCGATGACGTCGCAGTCCCCCCTGCCCGGAGCGCGTCCGCAGCGCCGGGATGTCGTGCACCTGCTGCGCCACGGCGAGGTCGAGAACCCCGAGCGCATCCTCTACGGGCGGCTGCCGGACTATCACCTGTCGGCGCGCGGGCGGGCGATGGCCCAGCGGGTCGCCGAGCACCTCGCGCACGCCCCGATCGGCATGGTCACGGCGTCGTCGCTGGAGCGGGCGCAGGAGACCGCCGCCCCCATCGCGGCCGCCCACGGCCTCGGCGTCCACACCGACGACCGGGTCATCGAGGCCGGCAACCACTTCGAGGGCAAGCGTTTCGGGCATGGCGACGGGTCGCTGAAGAACCCGGCGAACTGGCTCCTCGTGCGCAACCCCGCCAGGCCGTCGTGGGGTGAGCCCTACGACGAGATCGCGGCCCGGATGCTCGCGGCGATCACCGCCGCGCGCCGGTCCGTGCGCGACCTCTACGACGGCGGCGAGGTCGTCATCGTCTCCCACCAGCTGCCGATCTGGACCGTGCGGCGCTTCCTCGAGGGGCGGCCGCTGTGGCACGACCCGCGGCGCCGGCAGTGCGCGCTCGCGTCGCTGACGACCCTGACCTACCGGGGCGAGGCGCTGGAGTCGATCTCCTACAGCGAACCCGCGGCCGACCTCGCGGCGGGCGCGGATCCGGTGCCGGGCGCGTGAGCGCGTTCTCGCGGCGTGACCTGCTGCGGTCCGGCCTGGGTGGCCTGACCGCGGTCGCGGTGGGGTCGGTGCTCGCCGCCTGCACCGACGACAACTCGGTCAGCGAGCAGGCCAAGCGTGGCGACGACAAGGGATTCATCGCCGGCGACGGCTCGATCGAGCAGGTCAGCGCCGCGCAGCGCGGGGCGCCGGTCGAGCTGACCGGCACGCTGCTCGACGGCACGCCGTGGGCGATCTCGCAGGTCTCCGGGCAGGTGCTCGTGCTCAACGTGTGGGGGTCGTGGTGCGAGCCGTGCGTCGCCGAGGCGCCGCAGCTCGTCGCCGCGGCGAAGAAGCTCACGGCCGCGCACAAGGACGTGACGTTCCTCGGCATCGACGTGGCCGAGAGTCCCGAGACCGGCGCCGCCGGCGCCAAGGCGCTCGGGCTGCCCTACCCCTCGCTCAGCGATCAATACCGCGCGCTCGGCCCCGTGCTGCAGAACAAGGCCACCGCCACCCCGACGACGCTCGTGCTCGATCGGCAGCACCGCATCGCGGCCCGGATCTCCGGGCCGATCTCCAGCCCGACGACCCTGACGAGTCTCGTCGAGAGCGTCGCCGCCGAGCGGGCCTGAGCCGTGGGCGCGCTCATCACCGACGGCAACCTGCTCGTCGCGGCCCTCGTGGCGGTGCTCGCCGGTGCGGTCTCGTTCGCCTCGCCGTGCGTGCTGCCGCTCGTGCCGGGCTTCCTCGGCTACGTCACGGGGATGGGGGCCGAGGCGCTGCCCGCGACCGGCGGGCCCGCCGACGACGGAGCGCCGCGTCGCGCCCGGCGCCGCGTGCTGCTCGGTGCCGGGCTCTTCGTGCTCGGCTTCAGCGTCGTCTTCATCACCGGCATCCTCATCGCCTCGATCGCCGGCGGCGTGCTGGCGCAGCACCGGCTGCTGCTCAGCCGCATCGGGGGCGCGGTCGTCATCGCCCTGGCGCTCGTCTTCCTCGGGGTCGGGTCGGGGCTGGGCAGCCAGCGCTCGTGGCAGCCGCGCTGGCGGCCGGCCGCGGGGCTGGCGGGCGCACCGCTGCTCGGCGTGGTCTTCGCCATCGGCTGGGCGCCGTGCATCGGCCCGACGTATGCCGCGATCGCGCTGCTCGCGACCAACCTCGCCGGCGACTCCGGCCAGACCCTGCGCGGCGGGCTGCTCGGCGTCGCCTACTGTGTCGGGCTCGGGCTGCCGTTCCTGCTCATCGCCGCGGGCTGGTCGCGGGCGCTCGCCGCGTCGGCGTGGCTGCGCCGGCACCACCGCGGCATCCAGCTCTTCGGTGGGTCGATCCTGCTGGTCCTCGGCGTGCTGCTGCTCACCGGGCAGTGGGACCTGCTGCTGCGGCGGCTGCAGATCGGCCTCGTCTCCTCGTTCACCACCCCCCTGTAGAAGGTGTCGCCGCATGGCCAGCCCCCCGTCAGGCCCCTCGGGCACGTCCACCCGGGACGGCGCGCGCGAGCCCGCAGACGTCGTCGGCGGCCCGACCGGCGGCCCGACCGGCGGCCCGACCGGCGGCCCGACCGGCGGCCCGACCGGCGGCCCGACT
>JBDIAP010000076.1:0-18620 GCA_039812485.1 Kineosphaera sp. | reverse complement strand
GGAGTTGCCGGCCATGCCCCCGATGCCCCCGTTGCCCCCGATGCCCCGGTGGCCGGCGATGCCGATGCCGATGCCGCTGCCGCTGCCGCCGTCGCCGCCGAGGGCGCCGCCGCGGCCGGCGGCGGGGCGGGCGGGGCGGGCGGGGCGAGCGGACCCGGCGACGGCGGCGCGCAGGTCGAGGTCACCTACCTCGTGCACGGGGCCGACGAAGCGGCCCGCGCCGTGCTCGCGACCGAGCTCGACCGGCTCGGCGACAGCGTCGTGCTCGCGGGCGACGAGCAGCGACTGCGGGTGCACGTGCACGTGGCGCCGGCCGTGCAGGACGAGGCCGTCGCCGCGGGTCGTCGCGGCGGCGCCGTCGACCTCGTGCGCATCGAGCAGCTCGCGACGGTCTCGGTCGCGGCCCAGTCCGACGCTCAGGGCGCCGCGCCCGGCACCAGCGGGTCGGCGCACGCCTGCGCTGCCGCGGTGCCGCGGCTCGTCACGGTGCTGTCCGCCGACCTCGATGTCGAGGTGCCCGGCCGACACCTGACGGGCCACTCCGATCCCGACCCGCACGGCGGCGCCGCGTCGCGGTCGCGCGGGGAGTCCCTGGCAGCGGCGCTCACCGACACCGCGGCCTCGCCGCTCGTCGTCGTCACGGACGTGCCGGAGCAGGTCGGGCCACAGATCGAAGCAGCCCGCGCCGACGGCATCGACGTGCTGCTCGTCGCGGCCGACAGCCTGCCGGCGGCGCTCGCCGCGATCGCCGTGCACGATCCCGCCCACGAGCCGGGCGCCGACGCCGACGCGATGCGCGAGGCCGCGACGGCGGTGCGCGCAGCGGTGCTGTGGGACGGTGCGCCGGCGTCGCGGCCGGAGGCGCGGGGGCGGCTCGACGCCCTCCTCGACCACCCGGGCGGCGTCGAGATCGTCACCCTCTGCGCGCGGCCGGACGCCGCCGAGCTCGCCGGCGACCTCGCCGAGCAGGTCCGTGGCCGGCAGACGGAGGTGCAGACGGTGCGCCTGGGCGCCGGCTCGCCCCACGCCCTCCTCGCGGGGGTCGAATGAGGAGCGGGGGGCGGATGTCGTGGTGACGCTGCTGACGCCGCTGTCGCACATCGTCGACGCGTCGCGCGCCAAGGCGCTGCGCGATCAGCGGGGCATCGACACGGTCGAGGATCTGCTGTGGTTCATGCCGCGGCGCTATCTCGACCGGCAGGGCGACGTCACCGAGCTGCACGAGGGCGAATACGTCGTCGTCGTCGGCGAGGTCATCCGGGCCTCGACGCGGCGGATGACGTCGCGGCGCGGCTCGATCCACTCGGTGACGATCCGCACGTCGACCGGCGAGATCGACGTCGCGTTCTTCCGCTCCTTCGGGCACTCCGGGCGGCTCGTGCCGGGGGCCGTGGGCCTCTTCGCCGGCACCGTGGGTCGCTACCGGGGCCGCGCGCAGCTGGCCCACCCCCGCTACGAGTTGTTCCGGCACGCGGGCGAGGGCGGCCCGGGGTTCTCCGATCCCGACCTGCCGTCGGACGCCGGGCTCGGGCTGCGCGAGCTCTACCCCGTCTACCTCGAGGTCAAGGGCGCCGACAGCTGGACGATCAGCGGCATCGTCGAGGCGGCCCTGCTCGGCCTCGAGGACACCACCGACCCGCTGCCCGACGAGATCCGGGCGATGCGCGGCATGCCGACGTTCGTGCAGGCGATGCGCTGGGTGCACCTGCCCGACGACCGTGCCCAGATCGAGCGCGGCCGCGATCGGCTCAAGTATGACGAGGCGCTCGTCATGCAACTCGTGCTCGCGATGCGCCGGCGCGAGCAGGAGCGGGCGCAGGCCGTGCCGCGCACGCCGCGGCCCGGCGGGCTGCTCGAGACGTTCGACGAGCGGCTGCCGTTCGCGCTGACCCGTGGGCAGCGCGAGGTCGGTGAGCAGATCGCCGCCGATCTCGGGCGCACCCATCCGATGCACCGGCTCCTGCAGGGCGAGGTGGGTTCGGGCAAGACCGTCGTCGCGTTGCGCGCGATGCTCGCCGTCGTCGACGCCGGGGGGCAGGCGGCGCTGCTCGCGCCGACCGAGGTGCTCGCCGCCCAGCACCATCGTTCGATCATGAGCCTGCTCGGCGAGCTCGCCGAACGCGGGCTCCTCGGCGGCACCAACGATCTCGAGCACGGCACGCGGGTGGCGCTGCTCACCGGCAGCCAGAGCGCGGCCGCCCGCAAGTCCGCGCTCCTGGCCGCGGCCTCGGGGGAGGCGGGCATCGTCGTCGGCACCCACGCCCTCATCCAGAAGCACGTGCAACTCGCCGACCTCGGCCTCGTCGTCGTCGACGAGCAGCACCGCTTCGGGGTCGAGCAGCGCGACGCCCTGCGGGGCAAGGCCGCGTCGGCGCCCCACATGCTCGTCATGACGGCCACCCCGATCCCGCGCACGGTCGCGATGACGGTCTTCGGTGACATGGAGACGTCGACGCTGCGCGAGTTGCCGCCCGGCCGCAGCCCGGTCGCGTCGCACGTCGTCGACAACGCCCGGTGGTACGAGCGGGCGTGGGGGCGGGTCGCCGAGGAGGTGCGCGCCGGTCACCAGGCGTATGTCGTGTGCCCCCGGATCGGCGACGACGCGCCCACCGGCGATGACGCGGGCGACGACGTCGTCAGCGACGAGGAGTGGGAGCGGGCCTGGGACGCGCTCGCCGGGGGTGGGGTCGGTGGTTCGGGGCGCCAGACCGCAGGCGCGGCGGGCAGCGGCCTCACGCGGCCGGAGCTGCGCGCGGTGGTCGACGTGCTGGCCGAGTTGCGCGGCCGCGACGACCTCGCGCACTGCCGGATCGAGATGCTGCACGGACGCCTACCGGCCGACGAGAAGGACGCGATCATGACCGCGTTCGCGGCCGGCGAGATCGACGTGCTCGTCTCGACGACGGTCATCGAGGTCGGCGTCGACGTGCCGAACGCCACGGTCATGGTCGTGCTGGACGCCGACCGGTTCGGCATCTCCCAGCTGCACCAGCTCCGCGGCCGGGTCGGGCGGGGCGACGCGCCGGGGTTGTGCCTTCTCGTCGCCACCGGGGCCGACCGGCCGCCGCCGCGCGCGCGGGCGGGCTGGGAGCCGGTGCCGCCGGTGTCTCCGGAGGCCCTCGAGCGCCTCCGGGCGGTCGCCGCGACGAGCGACGGCTTCGAGCTCGCCCGGCTCGACCTCACGCATCGGCGCGAGGGCGACATCCTCGGGGCACGGCAGAGCGGCGGATCGTCGCTGCGCCTGCTGTCGCTGCGCGGATCGGGCGACGAACGGATCATCGAGCAGGCTCGCGAAGACGCCGGGCAGCTGCTCGCGGCCGCGCCGGACCTGACGGCCTACCCCGAGCTCGCCTACCTCGTCGCGACGCTCATCGACGAGGAGCAGGCCGCGTTCTTGGAGCGCGGGTGAGCGCCGCGCGGGCCGCGAGGGCGGCGTCGTGACCCGCATCATCGCCGGCGCGGCCGGAGGACGTCGTCTGCAGACCCCGCCGGGGTCGGACACGCGACCGACCAGCGACCGGGTGCGCGAGGCTCTCTTCTCGCGCCTGGAGCATCTGCAGGCCATCGACGGCGCCGCCGTGCTCGACCTCTACGCCGGCTCCGGGGCCCTGGGTCTGGAGGCGCTGAGCCGCGGCGCGCGCCGCGTGGTGCTCGTCGAGCAGGCCCGGCGGGCGGCGGCGGTGGCCCGCCGCAACGCCGCCGAGACCGCCGCCGCCGTGCGTGCCGCCCGGGCCGCCGAGGCCGGGGGCGACCGCGGCGCCGACCTCGTCGCGGTGCGCGTCGCGTCGGTCGCCCGCTACCTCGCCGGGCCGGGAGAGGCCGACGGCCCGAATGACCTGGTGTTTCTCGACCCCCCCTACGGCTTGAGCGAGCAGGAGCTCGCGCGCGCCCTGCAGGGTCTGGCCGACGCGCACCTGCGGCCCGGGGCCCTCGTCGTCGTGGAGCGCTCGGCGCGCTCACCGGAGCCGACGTGGCCGACCGGATCGACCGGCTCAGGCGCGCTGAGGCCCAGCGAGGCCCGCAGCTACGGCGAAACTCGGCTCTGGTTCGCCGAATTCGCTTGACCTCAGCACTTTTTCACGTATTCGAGCGGCGCCGGGTCCAACCCGTGAAACGTCGGGTCACACCATGGTCACGAGGCGTGCGCCGACCTACCGGGAGGGTGTTGCGGCGCCCTAGGCTCGCAGGCGTGAATCGCTCAGCGCGGGCCCAGTGGTGGCATGCGGCGGGCTGGGGCGCGGCAGCCCTCCTGGTCACGACGCAGCTGATCGGCACGGGTCTCGCGGTCGTCGCCGCACCGTGCGGCGTACTCCTGCTGCTGGTCGCCTACCTGTGCTCGCCGCTGCACAGCCGCTCCGGCGGCAGCCACTGGGAGGCCCAGCAGCGGTTGGTGCGGCACGGCACCGTCGTCGTCTATTGGCGCCCGGGGTGCTTCTTCTGCCTGCGGCTGCGGTTGCGGCTCTGGTCGGCGGGCGTGCGGCCCGGGCGGCTGACGTGGGTCGACATCTGGGCCGACCCCGAGGGCGCCGCCTACGTGCGCGACCTCAACGACGGCGCCGAGACCGTGCCGACAGTCATCCTGCCCGACGGATCGGCGGTGACGAATCCGGCTCCCGGCCTGGTGATCGCCGTCCTGACCAGCGACGCCACGGCCTCACGGCCGAGCGGACACGCGGCGCCGCGGCCCGCGACCCCCGCCCGCGCCGCCATGTCGCCCGGCCGGGACACGGGCCGCCCGGTGCCTGCTCCGGTGCCCGACCGTTCCCGAGCCGACTCCGACAGCCGGCACGGCCACGCCTCGCGTCCCACCCATCCTGCTCAGGAGGTTTCCGGCCGCTCGCCGGGTGGTATCGGGGCGGCATGAGGATTCCCCAGCCGTCCACTGGCGACGTCGTCGAGCTCGTCGTCGCCGACCACCGGGTGTTCGAGGAGCTGCTGCGGACCTGCCGGGACGCCGACGCCGACCGCGACGCGGCCCGGGCGGAGCTGTCCGACCTGCTCGTGGCCCACTCCCTCGCCGAGGAGGAGAAGGTCTATCCCGCGCTGCGCCGACGCCGCGCGATCGACGGCGAGGAGGTCGAGCACGGCGAGCACGAGCACGCCCAGACCAATGTCGCGCTGCTGGCGCTGTTGCAGTGCAAGGGCACGGACACCGCGAAGTTCGACACGGCGATCGAGGAGCTGGCCACCCTGCTGCAGCACCACATCGGCGAGGAGGAGCAGACCATCCTCAACGGCGCCCGCGCCGACCTCGCGGCCTCCGATCGCCTGCGGCTCGGGGCCGACTTCCTGCGCCGCCGCAACGCGCTGCTCGACGAGCATGCCGGGGCACTGGAGTCGGTGGCCGCGCTCGTCGAGCGCGAGCAGGGGGCCCTCGACCGCTGACGCGGCCCGCTTGTGCGTGCGCGACTCAGCCGGCCAGGCGCTGCGTGAGCGCGGCGAGCACGCGCTGGGGGACGAGCCCCGCGACGTCCCCGCCGTAGCGGGCGACCTCCTTGATGAGCGAGCTGGACACCTCCGACAGGCCGGGCTCGCCCGGCATGAAGAGGGTCTCGACCCCGGTGAGGCGCCGGTTCATGACCGCCATGGGCAGCTCGTAGGAGTAGTCGACCTCCCCGCGCAGACCCTTGACGATGGCCTGGGCGTCGACCTCGCGACACAGGTCGACGAGCAGGCGCCCGCCGAACGGGACGACGCGGATCGCACCGAGCCCCTCGTCCTGTAGGCCGGCGACCTCGGCGCTCAGCAGCTCGACCCGCTCGTCGAGCGTGAACAGGCCCTTCTTGGACGGGTTGTCGAGCACGGCGACGACGACCTCGTCGTACAGCCGGGCCGCTCGCGCGATGACGTCGAGGTGGCCGAGCGTCACGGGGTCGAACGAACCGGGGCAGACACAGCGCTTCATCCGTGCGAACCTAGCAGCGCCATCCGGCCCGGCGGGTGCGAGGTTTGGGCGGTGTGCGGCTCTGGTCTAGACTGGTGAGCCGGTCTGCGTCCCTCTCGGCGCCTCTCGTCGCACAGTGTCTTTCGCTGCTGGCGTGGCGGGTCGGGCACGAGGCGCGGACCGAACCGTTGCCCGCCGTCGGCGAGACGAATCGAAGTGGACCTCATGAAGACCCTGGACCCGCGCGCGCCGCTGGTGCTCGACACCCGAGCGCTGCAGCGGCGTCCCGGCGCCATGCTCGAGGTCACGCGCTCCGTCCCGGCGCCGGAGGGTCTGGGCACCGAGGTCATCGGAGTCCCCGAGGGTGAGCCGCTCGAGCTCGACCTGCGGCTGGAGTCCGTCATGGAGGGTGTGCTCGTCAGCGGTTCGGTGCGGGCGGACGCGGTCGGCGCCTGCGTGCGGTGCCTGGAGCCGGTCGAGGTGCCCCTCGACGTCGAGGTCCAGGAGCTGTTCGCCTACGCCGACCGGGCGGCGCACCACCAGGAGGTCGGTGCGCCGGAGGACGAGGACCAGCGCGTGCTCGAGGGCGACCTGCTCGACCTCGAGGACACGATCCGGGATGCAGTGGTGCCCGCCCTGCCGTTCCAGCCCGTCTGCCGGGACGACTGCCCGGGGCTGTGCTCCGAATGCGGGGCGCTCCTGGCGGACGACCCGACGCACGCGCACGAGATCATCGACCCGCGGTGGGCGAGCCTGCAGCAGCTGGCCAGCCCGAGCGGGTCGGCCAGCACCGAAGACACTGAAGAGAAGAGGAACTGACGTGGCCGTCCCGAAGCGGAAGATGTCGCGCTCCAACACCCGATCCCGTCGGGCGCAGTGGAAGGCGACCGCGACGACCCTGACGTCGTGCCCCCGTTGCTCCGCGCCGAAGCAGCCGCACATCGCGTGCCCCGCGTGCGGCACCTACGCCGGCCGTCACTACGCCGCGGCCGAGCGGACCGAGCACCAGAACTGACGCACGGAGGTGCGCTGATGGGCTCCTCCCGCGCCGGTGCCGCCGGTCACCAGCGGCGACCGGTCGCGGGTCTGGCCGAGACGATCAAGGAGATCCTCGATGTCGACATCGAGGACTTCTTGCTCGAACATGCTCTGACACACCGCTCCTACGCGTATGAGAACGGCGGGATCCCCAACAACGAGCGCCTCGAGTTCCTCGGTGACTCGGTGCTGGGGCTCGTCGTCACCGAGTCGCTGTATGCCGACCACCCCGACATGGCCGAGGGACAGCTCGCGAAGCTGCGCGCCGCGGTCGTCAACATGCGCGCCCTGGCGTCGGTGGCGCGCGGGCTCGGCCTCGGTGACTACCTGCTCCTCGGGCGGGGCGAGGAGGCGACGGGCGGTCGCGACAAGACCTCGATCCTCGCCGACACGACCGAAGCCCTCATCGGCACCGTCTACCTCGCGCACGGCCTGGAGCAGGCGCGTCGTTTCGTGCATCACCTGCTCGACCCGCTCATGGCCTCGTCGGCCAATCTCGGCGCCGGCCTGGACTGGAAGACGAGCCTGCAGGAGCTCGCGGCGTCCGGGGCGCACGGCACTCCCGAATACCGGGTCAGCGAAGAGGGGCCCGACCACGAGAAGGTCTTCACGGCCCGGGTGGTCGTCGACGCCGAGGTGCTCGGCGAGGGCACGGGGCGCAGCAAGAAGGAAGCCGAGCAGAAGGCCGCCGAGCTGGCCTGGAACGAGCTGACCCGGCGCGCCACCGCGATGCTGGGCGCCCAGCCCGAGCCGGAGCTCGACGCCTGAGCCGATGCCGGAGCTTCCCGAGGTCGAGGTCGTGCGGTCGGGACTGGCGGAGCACGTCGTCGGCCGTGACATCGACCGCACCCAGCTGAGCGGCGTGCGGGTCGCTCGACGACACCTGCCCGGCCCGGCCGACCTCGCCGCCCGGCTGTCCGGCGTGCGCGTCGAGGCCGCGCGGCGCCGCGGCAAGTATCTGTGGCTGCAGGTCCGCCCTCCGCGGCAGGACCCGCTCGCGCTCGTCATGCATCTGGGCATGAGCGGCCAACTCCTCGTGCAGCCGCCCGACGCGGCGCCCGAGAAGCACCTGCACGCGCGGTTCGATCTCTCCGACGGGCTGCAGCTGCGCTTCGTCGACCAGCGCACGTTCGGCGGGCTGGCACTCGCCGAACTCGTGCCGTCGGCACACGACGGGGTGGCTGTGCCCGAGCCCGTGGCCCACATCGCGCCCGACCCGTTCGAGCCGACATACGACCGCGGCGCCGTCGTGGCCCGGCTCAAGACCCGCTCGTCGGCGGTCAAGCGGGCGCTGCTCGACCAGGGCCTCGTCTCGGGCATCGGCAACATCTACGCCGACGAGGGGCTCTGGCTCGCCGGCATCCACGGGCAGCGCGTGGCGCGCGACCTCACAAGACCCGCGCTGGGGCGGCTCCTCGACCACGTCCGCGACGTCATGGCCGACGCGCTCGCTGCGGGCGGCACGAGCTTTGACTCGCTCTACGTCAACGTCAACGGCAACAGCGGCTACTTCGACAGAGAGCTACGTTCATATGGCCAGGAGGGTCGGCCCTGTCAGCGCTGCGGCACTCCGATCCGGCGCGAGCCCTTCATGAACCGATCGTCCTTCTTCTGCCCCCGCTGCCAACCTGCGCTGCGCCGCAGAATGGCCTGACCCGCTGCCGCCGAGCAGAGCCCGGCCGGGAGAGCACCTGACCAGGTCAGTGAACCAGTCGGCCGGTCCTCGACCGGTCTGACCGCTGCTGGGTGCGATGTTCACGGTGGATCCTCTAGGAGCCGGTGATCCGACGGTGAGGCGTTATTGGGCGGTGTAGCCGCCGTCGACGGGAAGGGCGACACCGGTGACGAAACCGGCGCCAGGGCTGGTGAGCCACAGCACGGTCGCGGCGATCTCTTCGGCGGTGCCGAGCCGGTGGATGGGCTGATGAGCTTCGGCGAAGTCGGGGTCGAGTTCCCCGTTCGCGATCATGTCGGTGACCATCGGGGTGGCGATGGTGCCGGGGCAGATGGCGTTGATCCGTACCCCTCGTGGGGCGTATTCCAGGGCAGCGCTTTTGGTCAGGCCGATGACGCCGTGCTTGGTGGCGTGGTAGGCGGCCCGGCCGGGCAGGCCGACGAGACCGCCGAGGGAGGAGTTGCTGACAATCGCGCCGCTGCCCTGGATCCGCATCTGGGCCAGCTCGTGCTTCATGCAGGCCCACACGCCGCGGAGGTTGACGGCGTTGACCCGGTCGAAAATCTCGGCAGGCTCGTCGGCGGCGTCGCAGGGCGGAACCTGGATGCCGGCGTTGTTGAACGCGTGGTCGAGCCGCCCAAACGCCTCCACACCGGCGGCGACAGCATCCGCGACGCTGGCCTCGTCGGCGACGTCGCAGACCACGGCGAGAACGTGGTGGCCTTGATTGGCCAGCTCTTGGGTCGCGGTGTGCAGTGCGGTCTGGTTGATGTCGGTCAGTACCACGGCGGCACCGGATTGGGCGTAGGCGCGTGCGGTGGCCAACCCCATGCCGGAGCTGGCGCCGGTGACCAGGGCTACCTGGCCGGAGAAGTCGTAGGTGGGATTCACGGTGAGCCTTTCGCTGTGGGTTGCGAGTCGTCTGCGACGGAGCCTGGGCTCCCGCCGGACGGACAGCCGGGTCAGGCGCGGCGCTGATCGGCCGGGCCGGTTGTGCCGTATGGGCTCGGCGCGGGGCCTCGGGCTTTTCGTGTCTGCCTTCTGTGTCTGCGCCCAGGAGCCGAGCAGGGTCAGGCCGTCCGCGCTCGAGCTGCCCGGGGTGGCTGTGTCGGTGACGAGGGAAATGTCGGGGTCCCCGGGCCTGGTGAAGTCGGCGTGTTCCAGGTCGAGGGTGCCCACGGCGGGGTGATGGTCGCGGCCGGCGCCGGCGCGCAGCACGGCGACGAGAAGATCTTTGCTGGCGTCGAGGTCGGCGTAGACGTCCTCGGCGCGGGGGCCGAGGAACACGAAGCGGGCGACGTTCGGAGGTCGCCGAGCCGACCGCGCTCCCGCCGGGTGTAGTACTCGACACGGACCCCGGCGAGCATCGCGACCTCCTCCCGGCGTAGCTCCTTCACCCGGCGGTCCCCGCCGACGTACGGCAGCCCGGCCTGCCGGGGGTGATCGCGGCCCTGCGGCTCGTCAAGAAGTCCCTGATCTCCCGCTGCAGTTCTCTGCCACCGAGGATAAAGCGGCCACCGTCCGCAGTGAGGGTCCCTGACAGTGCCTGGTAGAACTCCTGGGGACGACGAACGATGGATGAAGCAATCATCCACAGCTGTGTTCGGAGGAAAACATGAAGGCCGTCGGCCTGAACACCTATGGCGGTCCCGACGTGCTGCAGGTGGTGGACCTGCCCGAGCCGCGTCCAGGTGCCGGGGAGGTCCGGGTGCAGGTACGCGCGGCGGCGATCGCGCCGGTCGACGCGCTCGTGCGGAGCGGGGCGATGTCCACATCGCATGAGGCACCCGAGTCGCCGCTCGTTCCGGGCATGGAGGTCTCCGGCATCCTGCAAGAGGTAGGCCCCGACGCCGAGCTGGAGGCCGGCCTGGCTGTCGGTGACCCGGTCGTGGCGTTCGTCAACTTCGCCGGCCCCGCACGGCGGCTACAGCGACCACGTCGTCGTACCCACGGGGTCAGTGACCCGCGCCCCGGCAGGAGCGAGCTTCCCGGAGGCGGCGTCGTTCCTTGCCAACTCTCTGACCGCCCGCAACGCGTTGGACGCGCTGGCCCTGCAGCCGGGATCGGCGCTGCTGGTCACCGGCGCCGCCGGCTCGGTCGGCGGGTACCTGACCCAGCTCGGAGCGCACGAGGGCCTGCGCGTCATCGCCCTCGCCGCCGAGGCCGACGAACCACTGGTCCGCTCCTTCGGTGCCGCGGACTTCGTCGCCCGCGGCGAAGACGCGGCCCAGCGCGTCCGGGACCTGTTCCCGGGCGGGGTGGACGCGGTCGCCGACGGTGCCGCCCTCGGGGACGAGATCGTCGATGCGACCCGCGACGGCGGACAGATCGCCAGCTTCCGCGGCTACAACGGCGCCCCCGGCCGCGGCGTCCGCATCCACGTTCTGAACGTCTTCGACCGGGACGCCGACCACACAGCGATCGCGCGGCTGCGCGAGCTCGTCGAGGAGGGCGTGCTGAGCATGAACGTCGGCCGAGTCTTCCCCGCCGCACACGCAGCTGAGGCGCATCGCCTGATGGACGCCGGCGGCACCCGAGGACGCATCGTCTTGGAGTTCCCCGTCTAGAAACCGAGAATGACCCCCATCGAACAGGCTCACCACCCGTGACCGCCTGGCCCACCGAGACGATCGACCGGATCGCCACCACCGACGACCTGCACATCGCCCCCTACCGGGCCGACGGCGCCACCACCGGCACCCTGACCTGGATCTGGTCCGTCGTCGGTGACGGCCGGCTGTTCGTCCGCGCCTGGAACGGCCTCCACGGCCGCTGGTACCGCGCCGCGATCGCGCAGCGCGCCGGCACGATCACCGCCGCCCGTCTGACCACCATCGACACGACTCGAGAGGTGCCGCCATGGCACGAGCCACGCAAGAGACCATCGACCTGCTCAACGACTACTTCGGTGCGATGGAGGTCAAGGACTACGGCCGCCTCCGCTCCTTCTACGCCGAGGACGTGACCCTCACCTTCGCCAATCACCCCACCGTCACCGGGGCCGACACCGTCCTCGCCGTGATGGCCGAGCTCAACGCCAAGCTCCGCCGACTGGAGCATCGCCTGCTGCAGGTCTGGGAAGAGGACGGCGACGTGGTGATCTTCGAGGTCCGGTCCATCTACCACCTTCACGACGGCAGCACCATCGAGCTCACGGCCTGCTCGATCTTCACCATCACCAGCCAGCAACTGACCGACCTACGCATCTACGTCGACCACACGGACGTCGACGCCGCCCTCGGCTGACCAGGCTCCCTCAACCGGCAGCCCTGAGGTACTGCAGACTGACCTATCGCAAAGACCCATAGCAACGCCCCTGCCCTGACCACAGTCAACGAAAGGCAAGCCGATGAAGGCCACCCTGATGTACAAGTCCGGTGACGTCCGCGTCGAGGACGTTCCCGATCCCATCCTCGAAGAACCGACCGACGCGCTCATCCGCGTCACCTACGCCTGCGTGTGCGGGTCCGACCTGCAACCCCTACCACGATCTCGAGGACACCCCCGAGGGCCGGCGGATGGGCCACGAGGCCATCGGCGTCGTCGAGGAGATCGGCGACCAGGTCACCACCCTCAAGGTGGGAGACACCGTGATCGTGCCGTTCGCCTGGTCGGACAACACCTGCGTGTTCTGCCGCGACGGGATCACGACCTCCTGCGTGCACGGCGGTTTCTTCGACGCCGCACCGTCGGCCACCCAGGCCGAGAAACTCCGCGTGCCGCAGGCCGACGGCACCGCGGTCGTCGTCCCCGCCGGCACCGACGAGTCCCTCATGCCGTCGCTGCTGACGCTGTCCGATGTGTACCTGACCGGCTACCACGCCGCCTACCGAGGAGGGGTTGGACCGGGCAAGACCGTCACCGTCATCGGCGACGGCGCCGTCGGTCTGTCGGCCGTGCTCGCCGCCAAGCAGCTCGGCGCCGAGACGATCATCCTGATGGGCCGCCACACCTTCCGCACCGACCTCGGTCGCGAGTTCGGCGCCACACACGTGGTCGCCGAGCGCGGGAAGGACGGCATCGCCAAGGTCATGGAGATCACCGGCGGAGAGGGATCCCACGTCGTCCTGGAGGCCGTAGGCCACCTGCCCGCCTACGAGCAGGCGTACGGCGTCGTCCGTCCAGGCGGGGTCATCTCCCGGGTCGGCGTCCCGCAGTACGAAGACGCCCCCATCGGCTTCGCGTCCTTGTTCGGCAAGAACGCCACCCTCACCGGCGGACCCGCCACCATCCGCGCCTACCTCGAGGCCGCGATCCCGCAGGTCCTCGACGGCACCATCAACCCCGGCCGCGTGTTCGACCGCGAACTCCCGCTCAGCGGCATCGCCGAGGCATATCGGCTGATGGACAACCGCGAAGCCCTCAAGGTCCTCATCCGTCCATGACCCGCCCCGGCGTGGGCAACGTCGTCGAGAACGTTGGCCTGCGGCCAGCAGTCTGGACTGAGGAAAGGAGACACGATTACTCCGTTCTCGGACGCACCGGGATCCGGGTGCCGCGGGGCACGAGCGGCGAGGCTGCCCGCCGGCGATGTGCGAGCAGGGTGGTCTGGGGCGGTAGCTCCGTGCGCTCGGCTCACTCCTGCGGGTAGCGGATGCCCAGCTCGCTGCGGGCCGCGTCGAGGATCTCGAGGATGCCGACCGTGTCGTCCTGGGGGATGAGCGGCGACTCCAGCTCGCCCGCGCGGATGCAGCGCGAGGCCTCGGCGAACTCGTGGGCGAACCGCTGATGAGCGCCGTCGAGGCGGCGCGGCTCCTCGCCCTGCACGACGAGCGTGCCCGACTCGGCGCGGTTGAAGATCGGGTCGATCTCGACATAACCGGTCCGGCCCATGACGATCGCCCGATCCGGCCCGCAGCCGCGGGACGTGATGTAGATCTGCGCGACCGCGCCGCAGTCATACCCCCACTGCATCGCGACGACCTGGTCGACACCGCTCGGCGCGAGCGAGCCCATGACGTGCACGGTCTCGGGGCGGCCGAGGAAGATCCAGGGGATCGCGCAGGCGTAGACGCCCAGGTCGAGCAGAGTGCCGCCGCCGTTGTCGATGTCGAAGAGCCGGTGCTTGGGGTCGTAGTCGAGCGCCAGTGTCAGCGTCGTGTCGACCTTGACGACGTCGCCGATGGCGCCGTCGGCGACGAGCCGCTCGATCTCGCGGACCAGCGGCAGCGTGCGGGTCCACATCGCCTCCATGGCGAAGACGCCCTTGGCGCGCGCCGCCGAGAAGACCTCGGCGGCCTGCGTCGCGTTGAGCATGAACGCCTTCTCGACGACGAGATGCTTGCCGGCCTCGATGACCTGCAGCGCCTGCTCGTAGTGCCACGGGTGGGTCGTGTTGACATAGATGGCCTCGACGTCGGGGTCGGCGCACAGCTCCTCGTACGATCCGTGGGCCCGGACCTGCCCGGGGGTGCCGACCTCGTCGGCGAGCGCCTGGGCGCGGGCGAGGCTGCGGGCGGCGACCGCGACGAGTTCGCTGCCGGGGGCGTCGATGATGCCCTTCGCGCCGGAGCGGGCGATATTGCCGGCGCCGAGAAGCCCCCAGCGCACCGGCTCACCGGCGGCGGTCTCGGGCTCGGGGACGACCGGGGCTTGGGGAGGCTGGCTCATGGGTGCCACGCTACCGCCGCGGTTCGCCGACGCAGGCGACAAGCCGAGGCGAAGCCGGGCGACGGCGCCGACACGCACACGGGCCGACCTCAAGGGCCGATCCCAAGCGCCGACCCCCAGGGCCTGGCTTGCCCGACCCGATTCCTCGGAAATAGTGGCCAGCACCCTTGCGCAAAATCGTGGCCTGCCGTATGCAATGCTCATGGCGACCATCGAGAAGGCGACGTTCTTCGTGCGCGGCAATGTGCAGACGGTCGGGTTCCGCTGGTGGACGCGGGCGCGGGCCAAGGAGCTGGGGCTCGTGGGCTATGCGCGCAACCTCGACGACGGGCGCGTCGAGGTCTGCGCGCAGGGCGACGTCGACGACGTCGAGACGCTCGAGCGGCTGCTCTCGGAGCGGCCATCGCAGTCCGGCCGACCCGGTCGTGTGCTCGGCATCACCGCCCAGTGGGGCGGGCTGCGCAGCGACCTCACCGACTTCACCGAGCAGTAGGCGACCCTTCACCGAGGAGGCGAGCGCGGGCCCACCGCCTCCGGACGGCACCCGGACGCGCCGACGGCGCCGGATGCCGAAGCACCCGACGCCGTCGCACCCGATCAGCACCGGCCCGCGTCGTGATCACGACCGGTGCAGCGAGAGGGTCAGCTCGTCGCGGACGCCCCCGGCAGGCCCGGCATCGTCGTCACCGATGCGCTCGGCGGGGCGCTGATGTCGACCGGCTCGCCGTACTTGTCGAGCACCATCGAGACCTTCGTGCCCTCGACCGTCATCTCCAGCTTGCGCATGAGCTTGTCGCCGTCGACCCACACGTCGTAGGGCACCGTCTTGGCGGCGGTGGGGTTCGCGGACGGGGTCACGCCGGCGGCCGCATTGGCCTTCTCGAGGTCCAACACCATCTGGTAGTGCCGCAGCTTCTCGCCGCTGACGTCCTCCTCGCCGACATAGGTGACCTTCTGCACCGCGTCCTTGGACATCTTGAGGCTCTCGGCGGGGTTGAGCAGCTTCTCGAAGTCCTGCCCGCCCGACTGCTGCAGCTGGGCCATCGGCACCTCGACATACTTGCCGCCGGCCTGGCCGGGGAGCTGCATGTACATCTTCTTGCCGATGAGCAGCATGTTGATGCCCTGGCCGGTGGCGCCCGGCATCTCCATCGTCATCTTGACCTTGAGGTTGTTCTGGTCGGACATGTCCCCGACACCCTTGACGGTCATGTTCTGCCCGCTCATGGCCATCGTCATCGTCATCGCGTAGGTCTTCTTGGCCATCATCGCGGCGTTAGTCTCGTCGAGGAACGCGTTCTTGTCGACCTCCTGGCCCGCCGCCGCGTCGAAGGGGCCGTTGGCCTGGCTGGCAGCGGCAGCGCTCGTGCCGGCCCCGCTGGGGCTCGTGCTGCCGCTGCCGGAGCTACAGGCGCCGAGGGCCAGCGGGATGGTGAGGGCGACGGCGACCGCCGCCTTGCGGATGCGGACCTTCATACGATCAGACTCCTACGCAGGTAGCGGGTGTGAGCCGCGGCCGTCGGGCGACCGCGCTGTCCTTCTTCAGCGTACGGGCTAGTGCTGAGCGCCCGCCGACAGGTTGTGGACCACGGTTCCCAGCATCTTGTGGACCACGGTTCCCAGCGTCGAGGTCCGTCGCCGTCCCGTGGGCGAGGCTCCCGGGAAAGCGGGGCACCGGCGGTTAGGGTGCACAGGTCCCGAGCCGGCGCCGCGTGGACTTCTGCTGTGTGCGTGGCGTCGGTGCGCCTGCGAGAGGTTCCCAGTCGTGTATGTCAAGAGCCTGAGCCTGCGGGGGTTCAAGTCCTTCGCCTCGGCCACGCACCTGCGTCTCGAGCCGGGCATCACGTGCATCGTCGGTCCTAACGGCTCGGGCAAGTCCAACGTCGTCGACGCCCTGGCGTGGGTCATGGGCGAGCAGGGCGCCAAATCGCTGCGCGGCGGCAAGATGGAGGACGTCATCTTCGCCGGCACCGCCGGTCGCCCGCCGCTGGGCCGGGCCGAGGTGTCGATGACGATCGACAACACCGACGGGGCGCTGCCGATCGACTACTCCGAGGTGACGATCAGCCGCACGATGTTTCGCAGCGGCGGCTCCGACTACGCGATCAACGGCACGGCCTGCCGGCTGCTCGACATCCAGGAACTGCTGTCCGACTCCGGCATCGGCCGCGAGATGCACGTCATCGTCGGCCAGGGGCAGCTCGACGCGGTGCTGCGGGCGACGCCGGAGGAGAGGCGCGGCTTCATCGAGGAGGCCGCGGGTGTGCTCAAACACCGCAAGCGCAAGGAGCGGGCGCTGCGCAAGCTCGAGGCGATGGAGGCCAACCTCACGCGGGTCGCGGACCTGACGACCGAGATCCGTCGCCAGCTCGGGCCGCTGGGCCGCCAGGCCGAGACGGCCCGCCGAGCCGCCGTCATCCAGGCCGACGTGCGCGACGCGCGGCTGCGGCTGCTCGCCGACGACCTCGTGCAGCTGACGAGCACGCTCGAGGCCGAGGTGGCCGACGAGACCGCCCTGCTGGCCCGTCGAGCGGAGGTCGAGGAGCAGCTGGGGGCCACCCGCGCCGAGCTCGCGGGGCTGGAGGAGTCGGCCGGCCGCGCGAGCGCCCGGCTCGCGCAGGCCCAGGATCACGCCCACGCCCTGGCCGCCTGCCGCGACCGCCTCACCGCGACCGCGCAACTGGCCGGTCAGCGCGCGCGGCTGCTGCGCGCCGACCCCGGTGTCGAGGCTGCGGCCGAGCGCGACCCGGCCCAGCTCTTCGAGCAGGCGCAGTCGGCGCGGGCCGCGGAGGCCGAGCTGAGCGCCCGGGTGCACGCCGACCGCGAGGCGCTGAGCGTTGCCAGCACGGCCCGCGCCCAGGCCGAGGAGGCCGCAGCCGCCGAGGCTCGTCGGGTCGCCGCCGCGCTGCAGGCCGCCGCCGACCGCCGCGAAGGCCTGGCCACGCTCGCCGGCACCGTCGACGCCAGACGCAGCCGCATCGATGCCGGTCAGGCCGAGATCGGCCGCCTGCGCGAGTCCGTCGAGCGGGCGCGGGCCCGTGGCGACGACGCCCGACGCCGGTTCGCGGCGCTCGAAGGCAGCGTTGCGCAGGACGAGGAGGGCGAGGTCGGGCTCGACGCGGAGTATGAGGAGGCGCAGGCCCGCGTCGACGAGCTCACCGCCAGGGTCGATGAACTCCAGGCCGCGGAGCGGGAGGCCCTCACCCGTCGTGACCAGGGGCGCGCCCGGCGGGAGGCCCTCGAGTTGAGCCTGCGCCGCAAGGACGGCACGCAGGCGCTCCTGACCGCCGCCGGGTTGAGCGAGGCCGGCGATGCCGGGCCGTGCGGCGATGCCGGGCAGCCCGGGTCCGGCGCGGCCGAGCCGGGCGTCGATCCCGCCCGGCTCGGGGTGCTCGGGTCGCTGCCGCAGCTGCTCGAGGTCGAGGCTGGCCACGAAGCCGCGCTGGCCGCGGCGTTGGACTGGGCGGCCGGCGCACTCCTCGTGGCCGACGCGGCATCGGCCCAGGCCTGCCTGGAACTGTTGCGCGCCCAGGACGGGGGCCGGGCCGGGCTCGTGCTGGCGACCGGTTCCGCGCCGGGGCCGGACGGCTCGGAGCGAGCACGGGGCGGTGCGCTGCCCGGCTGCCGGCCGATGCTCGACGTCGTGTCGGTGCCGGCCGCGCTCGGCGACGGCGTGCGGACCGGGCTGAGCGCCGCCCTGACCGGCCTGCTCGACGGTGTCGTCGTCGCGGACGACGAGACCGCCGCGCTGGCCGCGAGCAGCGCCGGGCTCAGTGCGGTGACACCGGCCGGTGACGTCTTCTCGCCGGTCGGCGTGCGGGGCGGCAGCGCCGCGGCGCCGAGCCTCATCGAGCTGACGGCCGCCGCCGACGAGGCCGGGGCGGCCGAGGCGAGCGCCGAGCACGACGCCCAGCGGGCCCGATTCGCGCTCGAGGGCGTGCGCGCCGAGCTGCAGCAGGTGTCGGCCCGCTCGCAGGCGGCGCTTGCCGACCTCAACGCCTCGGACGCGCGCATGGCCGCGGTCGCCGAGGAGCTCGGCCAGCTGTCCGGTCTCGTCCGCGCCGCGCGAGCCGAGGAGCAGCGTGGCGAACAGGCCATCGCCGCCGCGACCGAGTCGGTCGCCGCCGACGAGGCCGCCCTGACCCAGCTGCAGGAGCGGCTGCAGGCCGCCCGCGACAGCGCCGCCCACGACGACGACGCGCAGCCGTCCGTCGATGAGCGCGACCGGCTCGAGGCTCAGGCCACGAGTGCCCGCGCCGCCGAGACCGAGGCCCGGCTCGCCCTGCGCACGGGGGAGGAGCGGCTGCGGTCGCTGTCGGGGCGCGCCGACGCCCTCGAACGGCAGGGCCGCGCCGCCCAGGCCGCCCGGGCGCGCGCCGAGGCCGCCCGCGTCGCCCGCGCCGCGCAGTCGCA
>JBDIAP010000075.1:0-18640 GCA_039812485.1 Kineosphaera sp. | reverse complement strand
GGCGCTGGCCGCGGCCCAGGCATGGAGCGACGCCGGCGGTGCCGCGCTCGCCGGCGCGCTCGTGACGGCGCACCGCACCCACGTCGAGGCGCTGCGCGATCGGCTCGCGGCGGTGCACGAGCCCGTCGCGACGCCGTCGACTCCGCAGACGACGCCGTCGACCCCCCGGGCTTCCGAGGCTGATCCGGGGGCCGGCGGCGAGACGGTGGCCCGGCGGTTGCTGCTCGCCGCCGAGCGGGTCGGGATCGACGGAGCGGCGGCCCAGGGGTTGGCGGGCGTTCCTGCTACCGATCGGGTGCTGCTGGGGGCCTGTCTGGTCACCCGGGCACAGGCCGCGCGGCTGCTCGGCGCTCCCGCCTCGAAGGCACCCCGAAGCCCCCGCGCCGTCGACGCGGCGCAGGCGGCGCAGCTGCTGACGACCGTGCGGCCCGCCGTCTACGGACTCCAGGTCGTGGCCGCCCGCGCGGTCGTGTCGCGATCGGCGCGCGCCGGCGTCGCCCGCGGCGCGCTCGCCGCGACGCTGCGCCACCGTCAGGTGCTCGGGCCGCAGGCGGGGGCGCAGGCCCCGGCCGACCCACTCGGCTACGACCTGCCCGAACCGCTCGAGACTCCCGCCCAGCAGGACGCCCTGGCCCGCCGCCTCCTGCTCGACCTGGGCGACGCCTACGTGCGGGCCCTGGCGGCAGTGCCGCAGGTCGCGACCCCCACGGCCGGCACGGGCACGACCTCGCCCGGCCCGCCCGACGCCGCCGCCTCCGCGCTGGAGGTCGCGAGCCTGCTCGGCTGGGCCCGCGAGGCCGAATGGTGGCGCTGTTCGTGGGGTTCCCAGCCGCGGGCGCTGCCGACGACCTAGGGTTGCGGCATGGGTCCGCGGCAGGGTCGATGGCGCCACGTGCGCACCGGGGTCTTCGCCCTCGTGTGCCTGGCCCTGGCCGTCGGCGCGCACGCGGCTGCCGGTGGCGGGCTGCCGCCCCCTGGCGTGCTCCTGCTCGCGGCGCTCCCGCTCTGGCTGGGCGGCGCGGTCCTCACCGGTCGGCAGGTGCGGTTCGGCACACTGACCTGTGCGCTCGGTGCCGCGCAGCTGGGCCTGCACCTCCTCTTCCACGCGACCGCCGGTGGACCCGCCGGCCACCTCGGGGCCGGCCTGACCGTTCCCGCGGGCGCGATGGCGCACGCGGGGCACGCGGCCGCTCCCGTCGCCGGGTCACCCGCCCTCGCGCCGCAGCTCGCCGGCGGCCTCTCCCCCGCGATGCTGCTGGCGCACGCCCTCGCCACCGCCGCGTGCGCCGTCGTCATGACACGCGCGGAGGAGCTGCTGTGGCGCCTCCTGCGTCGCGTCGTGCGCATCCCCCCGAGCGGCCGCGCCCCGGTCACCGCGCCACTGTGGCGGCTCGTGGTCGCGCCGGCCGTCGTGCCCGCCGGCCGACTGCTCTCCCCCGGGCGGGCGCTGCGCGGACCTCCCGCGCTGCCCTTCGGCTGATCTCGCCAGCGCATCTGCGCTCGTCGGCTCGACCCTGCGCACCTGCGCTCGTCGGCTCGACCCTGCGCACCTCGCGAGCCTGCCTCCCGCTGCGCGCCCCCGGTGGGTGCGCGTCGAGGCGTCACAGACGCGCGTGCGCTCTCCCGCCGCGTCGCCGGCCCGCCGCCGCCACGGTCCGCCGCTGTCCCACGTCCGCCCAGCTCGGCGGACGCAGCGGCGCGGTGGCCGGCGCCTGCGCCGGCACGGCACCCGCCCCTGCTCGACTCGCCACTTCTCCTCCGCGAAGGACCACGATGCCCACCTCCTACCCGACCTCCTACCCGACCCCCGACTCGCCCGCCCGCCGAGCCGTGGCTGGCCAGGCCCTGACCTTGCGCGCGGCCGCGCTCGCACTCGCGCTCTGCCCGGCCCTCGTCGCCTGCGGCAGCGCCGCGACCGGCGAATCCACGCCGACCAGCACCACGACCGCCGAGGCGCACACTGCAGGCGCCCCGAGCGCTCCTGCCACCGGCACCGCGGCGCTCCAGGTCGTCGACGCCTGGGCCAAGGCCCAGCCCGACCCCGCCGCCATGCCGATGACCGGGGTCTTCGCCACCGTCCGCAACCCCGGAGCCGAACCCGTCGTCCTCGTCTCCGCGGCAACCTCGGCGTCGGCCCGCACCGAGATCCACACGACCGTGACCGAGGGCGGCGCGCCGGTGATGAAGGCCGTGCCGAGCCTGACGATCCCCGCCGGCGGGAGCCTCCTGCTGCGGCCTGGGGGCGATCACGTCATGGTGCTGGACCTCACGACACCGCTGGCCGCCGGCGACACCGTCACGGTCACGCTGCGCGGCCAGGACGGCCGGAGCGTGTCCTTCGACGCCGTTGCCAAGGCGTTCACGGGGGCGAACGAGCGTTATCACGGCGGCGGTTCGGGCGACACGGGTTCGATGTCGCCCTCGTCATGAGCCCCGGGGGGACTCCTGGTGCGAGCCGGGGTAGGCCGAGTCGCCGGGCTCTGCTCGGCGGCTCGGCCGCGCTCGTCGCCGGCTTCGGCGGCCTCTCCGTCGTCCCCGATGTGCGACCGGGCGACGGCTCGGCCGTGCCTGCCGGGCGGTCGACGGAGTCGGGCGGTGGCGCGCCGGGGCGGGTGTCGTTCTACGGGCCGCACCAGGCGGGGGTCGTCACGCCGCAGCAGGCCCATGCGAGCTTCCTGGGACTCGACCTGCGCCGGGGCGCCGACGCCGCCCGCATCGCCGCGATGCTAGCGATGCTCACCGACGACGCGGCCCGCCTCTGCTCGGGCCGACGCCCGCTCGGCGCGCTCGAGGACGTGGGCAGCCTCGGACACCTCACGGTGACCTTCGGCTTCGGCGCGGGCCTGTTCGCGGCCGCCGGGGTGCCGGCGCGGTGCCCGCCGGGGGTGCGTGCCCTGCCGGCGTTCAGCCGGGATCGCCTCGAATCGCGATGGGGCCAGACCGACCTCGTCCTCCAGGTGGCCGCCGAAGACCCGACGGGGCTCGCTTAC
Source organism: Kineosphaera sp. (assembly GCA_039812485.1). Taxonomy (GTDB): domain Bacteria; phylum Actinomycetota; class Actinomycetes; order Actinomycetales; family Dermatophilaceae; genus Kineosphaera. The sequence goes on along the minus strand of JBDIAP010000075.1, from coordinate 15,650 downwards.
GCCCAGCGCCGGCTGCTGCGCGACGCCGCGCACCTGACGACGACGCGCTGGGTGCAACGCGGCTTCCTCACCCCTGCGGGGGCGGCGTCTCCGCGCAACCTGCTCGGCATGCGCGACGGGTCGGCCAACGAACGCGACCCCGCGCAGATCGCCCAGATCGCGTGGTCGAGCGGCCCCGGGCCGATGGCGGGCGGCTCACAGCTCGTGCTGCGGCGCGTGCGACTCGACCTCGACCGCTGGGACGACGTCGAGACGCCGACGAAGGAGCTCGCCTTCGGTCGGCGTGTCGCGGACGGCAGCCCACTGAGCTCGCCGCCCGGCACCTGCGAGTTCACGGCGATCGACCGGGCTGCGCTCGACGGCCAGGGCTTCACGCTCGTGCCGCCCCACTCCCACGCCGCGCGCGCCCAGCCCCGCTCGACGGGCGAACGCATGCTGCGCCGCGGCTACAACTACGACGACGGCACCGGTCCCGGGGGCCGGCCCGACGCGGGGCTCCTGTTCGCGGCCTACCAGGCCGACGTACGGACGGCGTTCGTGCCGGTGCAGCGCAGGCTGGACGAGGCCGACGCGCTCAACGTGTGGGCGACCCACATCGGGTCGGCGGTCTATGCCGTCCCGCCGGGGATCCCCGCCGACACGCCGGGTGAGTGGGTGGGTCGACGGCTGCTCACGTAGGCGGCGCCCCGGCACCCCGCCCGCGAGGCCGGCACGCGGGCACGACGGCCGATGCGAGACTGCCGGGATGAGCAGGGCACTCATCCCGGCCGCCTTCGTCGAGGCGCTGCAGGACCGCGCCGCGGCGAGGCTCGGCCCGGCGACGTCCGGCCTCGACACAGCGACGTGGTTGCGGCGGCTCCCGGGGCTCATCGACGCGGCCCTGGAGCGTTGGGACCTGCGCCTCGACGACGGATTCGGCGGAGGCGGGGGCTCACCGAGCCGGTATGGCGAGTGCGCCCTCGTCGTCGCCGTGCGCCGCCGCGACGGCACCCCGGCGGCGCTCAAGCTCACGTGGCCCCACCCGGAGGCGCGGCACGAGCACCTCGCGTTGCGGGCGTGGGACGGGCGCGGCGCCGTGCGGCTGCTGGCGGCCTACCCCGCCGACCAGGCGCTGCTCCTCGAGCGGCTCGACGCCGGCCGCGACCTCGAGGACACCCCCATCGAGGAGGCCTGCACGAGGATCGGCACGCTGCTGGCCATGCTCGACCGTCCGGCGCTGCCCCAGCTCGACACGCTGTCGGCGTGGACGCGGCGGTTCGTGCACGAGTCCGCCCAGCCGGACCCGCGGCTGCCGCGACGCTTCGTCGAGCAGGCCCGGTCCCTGGCCGTCGACCTGCTCGGCGACGACCTCGACAGCCGCCTCGTGCACACCGACCTGCACTACGCCAACGTGCTCGCCGTGCCCGAGTCCGTCGTGCCCGAGTCCGTCGTGCCCGAGTCCGGGCATGACGTCGTGCCCGGGCCGGCCGCGTGGCGGGCCATCGACCCCAAGCCCATGGCCGCCGACCCGGCGTTCGCGGTCTGGCCCGCGCTGCACAACCGCTGGGCCGAGGCCGTCGACGACGACCTGGCGTGGCACCTGCGCTGCCGCCTGGGCTGGGTCACCGACGCCGCCGGCCTTGATGAGGACCGCGCCCGGGCCTGGGCGTTGATCCGCACCGTCGCCGACGCCCGTGACCTGCTCGCCGAGCCCGCCGCGGGCGACCTACTCTCGCAGCGCATCCGGCTGCTCAAGGCCCTCCAGCCCGACGCGTGAGGGCACCGGCTACAGACCGGCGAGCAGCATCGTGCCGCCGAAGACGACACCGGTCGTCAGCAACACGACGCTGGTGTAACCCATGACGTCGCGCACCCGCAGGTTGGCGATCGCGAGCAGCGGCAGCGCCCAGAAGGGCTGGATGAGGTTGGTCCACTGGTCGCCGTAGGCGATGCCCATGACGACGACGCCCGGCTCGACGCCCAGGCGCGACGCCGCGTCGAGGAAGATCGGGGCCTGCACCGCGAACTGGCCGCCGCCGCTCGGCACGAAGATGTTGACGATGCCGCCGGCGAGGAAGGCCCACAGCCCGAGGGTGCCCGGCGTCGCGATCGAGACGAAGAAGTCGCTGAAGATAGCGACCAGCCCGGTGCCGGTCATGATGCCGAGAATGCCCGCATACAAGGGGAACTGCAGGAGGATCTCGCCGACATTGCGGGCCGCGTCGGCGACCAGCCCGGCCAACTCCCGCGGCGAGGAGACGAGCAGCAGGATGAGGCACAGGAACGTCCAGTTGACGATGTCCAGCGTCAGCGCGAATCCCTCGGTCGCGAAATAGACGACGAGATAGGCCGCGAAGAGCAGCCCGATGAGCAGCGTCACCACCCGGCTGGAGTCGACCCGGTCGGCGGGCGTGCGGTCGCCGCTCCCGGCCCCCGAGCCGGGCTCGGACCCCTCCTCGGCGAGGCGCGCGCCCTCGGGGAGCTCGACGATGCGATCCGTGGGGCGCGGGCGCAACGCGGCGATCGTCAGCGCGATGACGGGCACCGCCACCGCGATGCCGAGAAGGTTCCACCAGGTGAACATCGTCTGGCTGACGGGGATGACGATGCCGGCCTGCTTCTCGACGAACGACCCCGGTGTCGCGGCCGTGAGCTGAGCCGAGCCGGAATAGCCCATGTGCCACACGCAGAAGCCGGAGTAGCCGGCGGCGACGAGCAGCGGGTAGTGCACCGTCATGCCCCGCCGCCGACAGGACCGGGCCACCTCGATCGACAGCAGCGCGGCGACGACGAGCCCCAACCCCCAGCTCACCAGTGAGGCCACCGACGCGCAGACCGCGACGAAGACGTAGGACTGGGCCGGTGACCTCGGCACGGACGCCAGGCGGTCGAGCAGGCGCCGCACCGGGCGGGTGTTGGCCAGCACGTGCCCGAGCATGAGCACGAGCGCCATCTGGGTCATGAACTCCAACAACCCGGTCAGCCCCTCGCCCCACGCGGTGAGCACCTGCACCGGGGGGCTGTCGGTCATCGTCAGCGCGAGGGCGCCGACGATGAAGGTCAGCACGACCGCGAAGACGAGCGATCCGGGGAGATAGCGTTCGACGCCGCGGATGAGCGGCCTGGTCAGCGTGGCAAGCATGAGACTCCGTTGTCTGCCGTCGTCGGGTCGGGATTCGGCGCGTGCCGTTCGGCGCGTGTCGCGGGTGTGGGCTCGGCTGAGCGGTCGTGGCCCCGGCGATGGCCGGGCGCCGGCGGGCGGTCCGCGCTGCGGCGATCGCGGGCGATGACGCTTCGCCGTGCGACGACGCTAGGCGCCGGAGTGAGCCGCCGCTCTCACGTCGGTGCCGGCGGCCCGCTATTGGGTGCCGGCCCGGCGACAATTGAGCGCCGCCCCCGGCGCGGCTACCCCGCCTCGCGCGGCGCGTGATAGGCAGAGCACATGGCAACCACTGCGTTCAAGGGCACGCCCGTCCAGATCTCCGGCGAGCTGCCGGCCGTCGGCTCCACCGCCCCCGCGATCGACCTCGCCGGGGCCGACCTCTCCGAGGTCACCTCCGAGTCGCTCGCGGGCCGACGCGTCGTGCTCAACATCTTCCCCAGCATCGACACCGGGGTGTGCGCGACGAGCGTGCGCCGGTTCAACGAGCTCGCCGCCGGGCTCGACAACACGACGGTCGTGTGCGCCAGCGCCGACCTGCCGTTCGCGCTGGCCCGCTTCTGCGGCGCCGAGGGCATCGACAACGTCACGGCCGCGTCGTCCTTCCGCAGCAGCTTCGGCGCCGACTACGGCGTCGTGATGACCGACGGCCCGCTGCGCGGCCTGCTCGCCCGCTCCGTCGTCGTGCTCGACGCCGACGGCACGGTCGTCTACACCCAGCTCGTGCCCGAGATCGGTCAGGAGCCCGACTACGACGCCGCGGTGGCCGCCCTCTCCTGATCGCCTCGCCGCAGACCCGCCCGTCGCAAGCGAACCGGGTTGGCGGACAACGGACCTACCTCGCCGACGGCCGACGCCACCCGCAGGCGTCGGCCGTCTATCGTGTCCGGATGCACGCGGCGCCCGCACCCGACGGCCCCGGCGAGGGCGATGTCGCCCGCGTCGAGGATGCGCTCGGGCCGCACGTCGCCGGTGAACACGTCCGCTTCGCCCTCGCCGACCCCGGGCGAAGCCTCGCGAGCGTGCGGCTCTGGACCGACATCCCCCTCGGCGCCCCCGCCCCAGACGTCGCCTTCGCCAGGCGCGGCGACGTCTGGACGCTGTCGATCCCCAGACCGCCCGTCGACCGTCTGGAATACCTGTTCATCGCCCACGAGCGCCGGCCGGGCGACGACGCACCGTCCGACGGGCACGGGCAGGCACCACCCGAGCACCCCGACCCCGGGCCCGAGCAATGGCTCGTCGACCCCGCCAACCCGCGACGGGTGGGCGGCGCGTTCGGCGACCACTCCGAGCTGCGGCTGCCCGGCTACGTCCCGCCGGCGTGGCTGGAGGCGCCGACCGTCGAGTCCACCCGGGAGGCCCTGACGCTGGAGACCGCGGCGGGCCCCATCGACCTGCAGGTCTGGGCGCCGCAGTTCCTCGCCGCCGACGAGGCGGCCCCCCTGCTGCTGGCGCACGACGGGCCGGAGTTCGACGCGTTCGCCGGGCTGACGCGGTGCGTGGGCGCGGCCGTCGCGGCGGGCCGGCTGCCGGCGGCGCGGGTCGCCCTCCTGGCCCCCGGACCGCGCGACGAGCGCTACGGGGCCGACGCGGCCTACGCCCGCGCCCTGGCCACGCAGGTCGTGCCGGCCCTCCTCGAGCGCTATCCGAGTCGGCACGCCCCGGCCCTGCTCGGCGCCAGCCTCGGCGGCCTGGCGGCGCTGCACGCGCACTGGCATCATCCGGGCACGTTCGGGGCACTCATCCTGGCGTCCGGATCGTTCTTCACGCCGGAGCTCGACCCGCAGGAGTCGGGCTTCAGCCGCTGGCGCGAGATCACCGACTTCGTCGCGCAGGTCGCAGCGGCCGCGCCCGGCGACCCGGCGGCGCGGCTCCTGCCGCCCACGACGCTGGTCTGCGGCACCGCCGAAGAGAACCACGCCAACAACGTCAGCATGCGCGATCACCTGCACGCACTCGGAGGTGAGGTCTCGTGGGCCACAGCCCGAGACGGCCACTGCTACAGCTGCTGGCGGGACCTGCTCGACCCCCACGCAGTCAGCCTGCTCGCCGCCGCGTGGCGCTGAGGACTGGAGGAGCCATGCACCGCGTCCACGTCGAGCTCGACGCGCCCCCGTTCGGGCGCGCGGGCGCCGTCATCCGCTACGGGCACTGGGGCCGGCCCGTGCTGGTCTTCCCCAGCGAGGCCGGCCGGGCCTGGGACGCCGAGAACAACGGCCTGGTGGAGGCCGTACGCCCGCTGCTCGACGCGGGCCGCATCAAGCTCTACTGCGTCGACAGCTTCGACGAGCAGACGTGGTCGGACCGCTGGCTGCCGCTGGAGGAGCGGGCCCGCCGCCACCACGAGTACGAGCGCTGGATCACCGGCCCCGTCGCCGACTGGATCGCCCACGACTCCCCGGGCGCGAGCGACACCATCGTCACCGGCTGCAGCCTCGGGGCCTATCACGCGCTGCAGCTGGCCCTCACGCGCGCCGACCTCTTCGGCACGGCGATCTGCCTGTCGGGCAACTACGACCCGTCGACGTGGAGCGCGTGGGGCGAGCGGGGCGACGCAGCCTACTTCACCAACCCGACCGACTACGTCACGGGGCTCGGGGGGCCGCACCTGGACTGGCTGCGCGCCCACGTGTATGCCGTGCTCGTCGTCGGCCAGGGCGCCTGGGAGACCCACCCGACGGGGGCGCTGCCCTCGACGCGTCGCATGGCGCAGCTGCTCGCCGACAAGGGCATCCCGCATGAGCTCGATGTGTGGGGTCACGACGTCGCCCACGACTGGCCGTGGTGGCAGCGGCAGCTGGCCCACCATCTACCGCGGTTCTGCTGAGCAGCGCCGGGCGGCGCAGCGGCCGGCTCAGGTCGTCTGCGCGGCGTCCTGGCTGGGCCGGGCGGACAGCCGCTCGACGACACCGTCGAGGCTGCGCAGCGGCGCGGCGTCGGGGTCGTGCACCAGACCCAGTCGGTCGGCGAGCTCGAGCACCCAGGGCCTGCGCAGCCGCGCGGCCGCGACGAGTTCGGCGTCGCCGAGCAGCGCGATCGGGTCGCCCTGCCGCACGCGTCCGCCGGTGACGACGGCCGCCTGGTGCGCCCAGGCGAGAGCGAGATCGACGTCGTGGGTGGCCAGCACGACCGTCGTGTCGTGCTCCTCGAGCCGGGCGAGCGCGGCGAGCATGTCGTCGACGCCCGCCGGGTCGAGTCCGGCGGTCGGCTCGTCGAGCAGCAGCAGGCACGGGCGCATCGCGACGGCACCGGCGATCGCCGCGCGCTTGCGCTGCCCGAACGAGAGCTGGTGGGTGGGGCGCCGGGCGAGATCGGCGATGCCGAGCAGCTCCAGCGCCTCCTCGACGCGCCGCGCGGTCTGGGCCTCGTCGAGGCCGAGGTTGAGCGGCCCGAACGAGATGTCGCGATAGACGTCGGCCGAGAAGAGCTGGTCGTCGGGGTCCTGAAGCACGAGCTGCACCTGGCGCCGGTGCTCCGCGAGCCCCCGCCGGTCGTGCCGCAGGGGCTGGCCGTCGAGCAGCACCTCGCCGGCCGCCGGCCGCAGTGCCCCCGACAGACAGCGCAACAACGTCGTCTTGCCCGACCCGTTCGCGCCGAGCAGCGCCACCCGGGCCCCGCCCGCCACCACGAGATCGGCGTCATCGAGCACGCACCGCTCGCCGTAGGCGAAGCGCACGCCCCGGGCGGCCAGCGACAGGTGACTCATCGCGCCACCGTACCCGTCAGCGCACCCACGAGGACGCTGGCCGCCGCGATGGCCGCGAGCAGCGCCACGGCGGCCGCGACGAACCGGCCCGAGGCCGTCCGGGGCGGGTCGAGCGTGCGCAGCGACGTCGTGTAGCCGCGCCCGGCGAGCCCCTCCTCGAGGCGCCTGGCGCGCTCCCACGACCGCAGCAGCACCGCGCCGGTGAGGGCGGCGCTGCTGCGCAGTGTCGCGCGTCGCGTGCCGTAGCCGAGCCGGGCCGCCTGGGCCTCGGTGATCGCGCGCACCGACTCCAGGAGCACGAAGAGCAGCCGGTAGACGAGGCTCGCCACCTCGACGCACGCGTCGGGGATGCGGGCCCGCCGCATCGCGGCGACGAGATCGACCATCGGGGTGGTCGTCGCGAGCACGAGCAGGGCGGTCGTGCCCGCCAGGCCGCGGACGAGCAGAGTCGCGGCCGCGGCGACGCTCTCGGCGGTGATCCGCAGGACCGGGCCGCCCTCCCAGGCGATGCTCACGAGCACGGAGGCGGCGCCGACGACGACGAACGCCATCGGCGCGGCGAGACACCGCAGCAGCAGGCCCGGTGCCACGCGCGCCGGCCCGAGCAGCACGACGATCGTCGCGACGGCGACGAGCGCCGCTCCCGGCCACGGCGGCAGGACGAGCACGAGCACGAGCAGCCCGAAGGCCAGGACCGCCTTGTCACGCACCGCGCGGCCACGCCACGCGCTCCCCCACGCGGCGTCGTCGAGGGCCAGCCCGCCGGTCATCGCGGGCTCCCGGCGCTCGCCGGGGTCACCGGTGGTGGGGGCGGGCCGCGCCCGCGTCGGCCCGGCCGGGCGACCCGGACTCCACAGAATCCACTGCCATGCCCGGGACGTCGCTGCCGTCCGGGCCCTGGGGGCCGCCGCTCCCGCTACGGCGTCGGTGCCGGTCGTGCAGGCGTCCGAGGCAGTAGCCGAGCACGCCCGCCCCGAGGGCGGCCTGCAACGCGAAGAGCCCTGACTCGACCTCCGCGGAACCGGGCGCGAAGATCGGCGTGAACCACGGCTCGTGCCCGCTGTCCGCGACGTGCTGGGTCGCGATCGAGTCGGTGCCGGCGAAGGGCTCCTGGCCGTCCGGCCCGCGATCCGCTCCGACGACGAGGCTGACGAGCACGATCGCGACGATGGCGGCGAGGATCGCGACGTTGCCCCACAGGCGCCTCATCGCGTCACCTCCGCGCCCTCGGCGCCGCGGGCGCCCGTCCGTCGCAGCACCCCGAGCCGCTCCAGCTCGGGGCGGGCGATGTCGGTGAGCACCCGGAAGAGCAGCAGCCCGAGTAGCCCCTCGGCGATCGCGAGCGGGACCTGGGTGATGGCGAAGATGCCGAGGAACTTGGCCGCGGCCCCGGCCAGGCCGCTGACCGGGTCGGGGAACGCGAGCGCCAGCTGCAGCGACGTCACGCAGTAGGTGGCCAGGTCGGCGAGCGCGACGGAGGTGAAGATCGCCAGCGAGACGTTGACCCGGCGCAGCGCGAGCCACGCGGCATACGCCACCCACGGGCCGACGACGCCCATCGAGAAGACGTTGGCGCCGAGCGTCGTCAGGCCGCCGTGCGCGAGGAGCAGCGCCTGGAAGACGAGCACGACCGTGCACAGGAACGCCATGATCGGAGGTCTGAAGAGCACCGCGCCGAGGCCCGTGCCCGTCGGGTGGCTCGAGCTGCCGGAGATCGAGGGCAGCTTCATCGCCGACAGCACGAAGGTGAAGGCCCCGGCAGCCCCCAGCAGGAGGCGACTCTCGGGGTGCTCGCGGACCTCGAGCACGACGGCCCGAGCACCGTGGACGACGAACGGTGCGGCGGCGAGCGTCCAGGCCGCGGCCTGGCCGACGGGGAGGATGCCCTCGGCGATGTGCATGCGTACTCCTGTCGGGAATGGCGCGTTCCGATCGGATCGGTCGCGGCGACACAGGGTCTGACTCGGCGGGGTGGCGAGACCCCGACCTCACAGTGGCGCGACCGTCCCGGACTCGAACCGGTGTTCCCGTCAGTCGCCGCGGAATGACGGGTGTAAGTATGGCACGAAGCCGCCCGGCCGGCCCCGGTTCGGCGTCCGAGGCCCGAGACGGTGCCGGACGGAGACGCCACCCCATCTGCTAGACAGGCACCTTCACGGGAGCCGCAGGAGCCGGGAGGGCACAGATGAGCGACAGCAACGGGACGCGCACGCACCACATCGGCCTACTCCTGGGGGCCGAGACCGACTGGCCGCAGGCCTTCGAGGCACTGCTGGGCCGGGTCGGGCCGATCACGCTCGACGGCTCACGTCACGAGCTCACGAGCGAGCGCCTCACGATCGAGCCCTTCGACCTGCGCGACCCGGTGCGCAGCGACCTGGTCATCGACCGTCTCGCGCACTGGTACTACCACCCGCGCGAATGGCTGAAGAAGGCCGCGCTCATGAACGACACCTACCTGCTCAACAGTCCTTTCACGTTCCAGTCGATGGAGAAGCACAGCGCCTACTGCGCGATGCTGCGCCTCGGCCTCAAAGTGCCGCGCACGATCCTCGTGCCCTACAAGAACCCCGTCGACAACGTGCGTTGGGCCTACACCGCCTCCCATTACAACCGCGAGTTCGATCTCGATGCGATCGCCGCCGAACTCGGCTATCCGATGTATATGAAGCCGTTCGACGGCGGCGGCTGGCGCGGGGTCTCGCGCATCAACAACGTCGACGACCTGCACCGCGCCTACGACTCCTCGGGGCAGATGCTCATGCACCTGCAGGCGACGATCGACTACGAGACCTTCGCCCGCTGCCTGTCGATCGGGCCCGAGACGATGGTCATGGACTTCCGCCCCGACAAGCCGATGCACGAGCGGTATGCCGTGTCGCACGACTTCCTGTCGCCCCGCGCCGGCTACGAGTGCGCGGCGATCAGCCGCATCGTCAACGCCTTCTTCGCCTGGGAGTTCAACTCGGCGGAGATGCTCGTCACCGGTGACGAGGTCTATCCCATCGACTACGCCAACGCCTGCCCGGACGTGGCGGTGACGAGCCTGCATTACTACTTCCCGCGGGCGATGACCGCACTCGTGCGCTGGTCGACCTATTGCGCGGTCAACGGCCGGCGCGGCCGGATCGACCTCCGCACGAAGAAGTACTTCGAGATCGCCGACGATCCCGACCGCAGCTATGCGGACAAGATCGACGGCTATCTCGCGCTCGCCGACGCCTATTTCCAGGCCGACCACTATTGGGAGTGGTGCGACACGCACCTGTCGCACCTGCCCGAGGCGGTGCACGAGTGGTTCACCGGCCCCGACTTCGACCGCATGCTCGTCGAGACCGTGCGAGCGACCTACCCGCCACACGAGCACGACCAGTTCCTCGCCCACTTCCGCGGCCTCGTCGGTGCGTGGGCCGGCGACCAGCAGCACGTCGCGCGGTGAGCGACCTCACGCAGATCCGTGCCGACCTGGCCCCCACCGGCACGCTGCGGGCCGCGATCAACCTCGGCAATCCCGTGCTGACCCACAGCACCCCGGCCGAGCCGGGCGGCGTGACGATCGACATCGCCCGCGAGGCGGCGGCGCGCCTGCGCGTGCCGGTCGAGTTCACGTGCGTCGGCGCGGCGCGGCTCTCGTTCGAGGCGCTGACGCACGGGCAGGCCGACATCGCGTTCCTGGCGATCGAGCCGGCGCGCTCCGCGCAGGTCGCGTTCACCGCTGCCTACGTGCTCATCGAGGGCGTGTACGTCGTGGCCGAGGACTCCCCCTACGCCGATGTCGGCGACGTCGACCACGAGGGCGTGCGCATCGGGGTCAAGCGCGGCTCGGCCTACGACCTCTACCTGACCCGAACGCTGCAGCACGCGCAGCTCGTGCGCGGCGACGAGGGCGTCGACGTCTATCTCGCCGACGGGCTCGACGCGGGCGCCGGGGTGCGGCAGCCCGCGACCGCGTGGGTGCGAGCCCACCCCGGCCACCGCGTCATCCCCGAGCGCTTCCAGGAGATCCGCCAGGCCGTCGCCACCGGAGCCGACCGCTCCCCTGCCGCGATCGCCTGGCTGCGCGACCTCGTCGAGGAGCTCAAGGCCGACGGCTTCGTGCGCACGCGGCTCGATGCCGCGGGGCAGCACGAGGCCACGGTCGCGCCGCCCGGCTGAGCCGCCCCGCTGAGCCGCGCGGCTGAGCCCCTCGCGGGGACCGGTCCGGACACGACGCGACGCCCCGATCCGCTGTCGGCAGATCGGGGCGTCGCGCGTGCTCAGGAGTGTGCGGAGTAGTCGGGCGCGGGCACGTCGTGCACGCCCTGGGCGAGCCGCGAGCGGCGCACCCCGTAGACGAAGTAGATGACCAGGCCGATGGCCATCCAGGCGACGAACCGCACCCACGTCTCGGCCGGCAGCGTCAGCATGAGATAGAACGCCACGGCGGCGGCGAGCCACGGCACGAACGGGCTGCCCGGCACCTTGAACGACCGCTTGAGATCGGGGCGCCGCTTGCGCAGCACGGGCACCGCGAGCGAGACGAGGGTGAACGCGGCGAGCGTGCCGATGTTGACCATCTCCTCGAGCTTGCCGACGGGCGTGAACGCCGCGACGCACGCGACGAGCGCACCGATCATGAGGTTGATCTTCACCGGGGTGCCGGTCTTGGGGTTGGTCGTGCCGACCCAGGCGGGCAGCAGCCAGTCACGCGACATCGCGAAGACGACCCGCGAGGCACCGATGAGCAGCGTCATGACGACGGTCGTCAGGCCGGCGACGGCACCCGCCGAGATGAGCGTCGCGTAGCCGGGCTTGCCGACGTGCTCGAACGCCGTCGCCAGCGACGCCTCGGTGGAGATCTCCCGATAGGGGATCATGCCGGTGATGACGAGCGTCACCGCGCAATAGAGGATCGTGCAGATGATGAGCGAGGCGATGATGCCGATCGGCAGGTCGCGCTGCGGGTTCTTGGCCTCCTCGGCAGTCGTCGCGACGACGTCGAAACCGATGTAGGCGAAGAAGACGAGCGAGGCGCCCGCGAGGATGCCACCGACCCCGAAGGCCGTCGGGGTCATGCCGAAGAGCGTCTGCACGAGCGGGGCGGTCCACACGCTGCCGCCGACCGCGGAGGCCGGCTCGGCCGGCGGGATGAACGGCGTGTAGTTGGCGGTGTTGACGAACCCGATGCCGGCGACGACGACGAAGAGCACGACGAAGAGCTTGATCGCGACGAGCACGAGGTTGACGCGCATCGACTCCTTGATGCCGTAGGCGATGAGCGCGCTGATGACGACGACGAGGAGGAACGCCGGCAGGTCGAAGCTCGACCCGTAGGCGATCGATGGGGGGATCGTGATGCCGAGGTGGCCGAGGAACACGCCGACGTAGGCCGACCACCCCTGGGCCACGACGCTCGCGCCGAGCATGAGCTCGAGCAGGAGGTCCCAGCCGATGATCCACGCGACGAACTCGCCGAGCGTGGCGTAGGAGAACGTGTAGGCCGACCCCGACACCGGCACGGTCGAGGCGAACTCGGCATAACAGAGGGCGGCCAGGCCGCAGCAGACGGCGGCGATGATGAAGCTGATGAGGATCGCGGGTCCGGCCACGGTCGCGGCCGCCCGCCCGGTGAGGGTGAAGATGCCGGCGCCGATGATGACGCCGACGCCGAAGACCGTGAGGTCGACCGCGGTGAGGCGCTTCTTCAGCGAATACTCCGACTCCTGCGTCTCGGCGATCGACTCCTCGATCGACTTCGTCCGGAAGATCCCGGTGCGCTTTTCGGCCACGAACGGCCTCCTTTCCGTGCGGCCTGGTCGCGCCCGACGAAGCCGGTGACCGCAGGGGGTCACCGAGGGGGCGCCGGCACGTCGCGAGGCCGCAGCTCCACAGGACGATGTGCCGTCGGCCACCCTAGGGGCTCCCCGTTTCGATGCGCGATACCCAGATGACGGAGTCGTTTCCTGAATCGTGCTACGTGACCCACATCCAGGCCCGCGCTCTGTAGAAGGATGTGGGCCATGCCTCTCCCCGCGCAGGTCCGCGCCGCTGCGGACGACATCGTGGCCCCGCTGCCACCCGAGACTTCCGAGATCTTCCACCTCCGCCTCGAGCGGTGGTGGCCGGACATCACCGGCGGGCTGGCCGACCTCTACAGCGCAGAGCAGGCGGAGCAGACGGCGACGCGGCTCGTCGAGCTCGCCGCCCGCGCCTACGTGGAGCGCGACCCCGAGCTGCGCACGCAGGACCTGCGCCGCCAGCTGCAGCCCGACTGGCTGCAGTCGCCGCAGATGGTGGGCTACGCCGGCTACACCGAGCGGTTCGCGGGCGACCTCACGGGGATCGTCGACCGCCTCGACTACCTCGACGAGCTGGGGATCACCTACCTGCACCTCATGCCGCTGCTGACGCCGCGCGAGGGCGACAGCGACGGCGGCTACGCGGTGGCCGACTACCGTTCGGTGCGGCCGGACCTCGGCACGATGGACGACCTGCGCGCGCTCACCGCGACGCTGCGCGAGCGGGGCATCAGCCTGGTCATGGACCTCGTGCTCAACCACGTCGCCGCCGAGCACGAGTGGGCGCGGCGAGCGCGGGCAGGCGAGCAGAAATACCGCGACTACTTCTACATCTTCCCCGACCGCACGCTGCCCGACGCCTACGAGCGCACGCTGCCCGAGATCTTCCCCGACTTCGCGCCCGGGTCGTTCACCTGGGACGACGAGCTCGACGGGTGGGTCTGGACGACGTTCAACAAGTGGCAGTGGGACGTCAACTGGTCGAACCCCGATGTGCTCGCCGAATATGCGGACATCGTCTTCTTCCTCGCCAACCAGGGCGTCGAGGTGCTGCGCCTCGACGCCATCGCGTTCATGTGGAAGCGCATGGGCACGATCTGCCAGGGCCAGCCCGAGGTGCACTCGATCACGCAGGTGCTGCACGCGCTGACGCGACTGGCCTGCCCGGCCGTCGGCTTCAAGGCCGAGGCGATCGTGGCCCCGAGCGAGCTCGTGCAATACCTCGGCACGAGCCGCTTCACCGGCAAGGTGAGCGACCTGGCCTACCACAACAGCCTCATGGTGCAGATCTGGTCGATGTTGGCCACCAAGGACGTGCGGCTGGCCTCGTACGCCCTGTCGCACCTACCGACCGCGCCGGCGACGTCGACGTGGATCACGTATGCCCGCTGCCACGACGACATCGGCTGGGCGATCTCCGACGAGGACGCGGCCGCGGTGGGGCTCAACGGTTTCGACCACCGCTACTTCCTGTCCGACTGGTACAGCGGCGACTTCTGGCGATCGCCCTCCGACGGCCTGGTCTTCCAGGAGAATCCGGCGACGCGCGACCGGCGGATCAGCGGCACGGGCGCGAGCCTGCTCGGCGTCAAGCCCGGGCAGACCGCGCGTGAGGCCAAGCGGCCCCTGGCCCAGCTGCGGCTCGCCCACGCGCTCATCCTCGGGTGGGGCGGCCTGCCCGTCATCTGGAGCGGCGACGAGCTCGCCACGACCAACGACAAGCACTGGGCCGACACCCCCGGCCACGAGTCCGACAACCGGTGGGCCCATCGGCCGGCGCTCGACGAGACGGCGGTCGCGCAGCGGCACGACCCGACGACGGTGGCGGGCAAGGCGTTCAGCGATCTCGCCGAGCTCATCGCGGTGCGCAAGACGCTGCCACACCTGCACGCCAGCGTGCCCGTGCGCATCGGTGAGGTCGACGACCCGGGCGTGCTCGTGACGATTCGCGAGCACCCGCTCGGCACGTTCGTGGGTCTCTACAACGTGACGCCGGAGTGGCGCAGCTGGCCCTGGTGGCGGCTGCACGAGCACGGCCTGGCCGATGCGATCGAGCAGATCAGCGGCGACCCGGTGCACCGCGGCGGCGACGGGCACGTGTGGCTACCGCCCTACGGGGTCTACTGGCTCACCAACCGCTGAGCTCGCCCGACGCAGCGCACGTTCGACGTCGTGCGTCTCGGGCGTCCGGATCTCACGCGCTTCGTCGCCGGCCGGCCTCGACGCGGGTGCGCAACTGCGCGCGGTCGCTCCCGTGTCGGGCCAGCAGGCGGGTCAGCACGGCGTCCGCGACGCGGTCTTCGGCACCCAGCAGGCCGAGCAGGATGTGGTCCGCGGTCAGGCGTGACTCACCGAGGCGAATCGCCTCCCGCAGCGTCAGTTCGAGGGTCTTCTTGGCCCCCGGGGTGAACGGCAGGTGGGCGGGCGGCACAGGTCGGCGAGCGAACCAGCGGCCCGGCCCGCGGCGTTGGGGTCGCACCCCGCGGTCGAGCGCGCCCGGACCGAAGCGCGACTCGGCGGTGGCTCTGATCGCGTCGAGGTCGATGCCCAGCTGCGCCAGGGCCGCGCCGTCGGCGTCGGAGAGGCGGGCGTCATGGATGCGCAGCTCGGCCTCCACGGCGGCGGTCGTGACGCCGACGTCGCGCAGCAGGTGGGCGGTCGGCGCCGGCTGCTGCGCGAGGCCGAGCAGCAGGTGGAGCGCACCGATCCGGGAGTGTCGCAGGCGGCGCGCGTGGTCCTGGGCCGAGATGACGACCTGGCGGGCATCGGTGGTGAACCGTTCGAACATGTCAATTCCTCCGGGCGTGCTTGCGGTGGACGGTCTGCTTGGTGACCCCGAGCTGTTCCGCGATCTCGTGCCACGACCAGCCCTGCGCGCGGGCGTTGTCGACGTGCACCGCCTCGAGGTGCTCCAGGAGCTTGCGCAGGGCAGCGACGGCGCGCAGACCGGTCGCGGGGTCGCTGGTGTCCAGCTCGGCGGCGAGGACGGTGGCTGACGTCATGACCGTCAGCATATGCTGACGGT